>JAGLTY010000170.1 GCA_023135025.1 Bacteroidales bacterium
CGCCAAAGATTGCAAAGCAATCAGGCGGTTCTGTTTGCTGAGGTACTCTCTCTCCGGCTCACGAGGCCACTTTTGTGGCCGAGTAACCCGGTTTTCCACCCCACTCACATGACCACCAAACTTTCGCCTGGCGGTTATTTGTTGAGAATACTCTTCTCTTCATGTAGATGATTTAATTGGATCATTCGAGATTTGAGCTTCTTTTGCTAGATTTGTTCTATCAATTGTACCTCCTGATCAGCGTCATGGAAAAAAACAATGATCAACATATTATTGATGGTATCCGGAACCGGGATGATGTAGCATTCAAGTATCTTCAGGTAAAGTTCCAGGAGAGCATCCGTCTGATGGTTTTTGAGATGGGAGGAACTCAGGAAGATGCAAAGGATGTATTCAGCGAAGGATTGATTGCACTCATTCGCCTTGTGGATCAGGAAGATTTTGTACTGAATTGTAAGTTGGGAACACTGGTCTATGCCCTGTGTAATAAGAAGTGGAAGCAGCACCTGGAAAAGCAGATTGCGGTGCGTAATTATCATGTGCGGAAACCCGAACCTTCACCTGAGCGGGATTTTACAGAAGATGTTGATCAGCAGTTATACCAGGAGATTTTCTGGGAGAGCTTCAGGCAGCTGGACCAAGTGTGCCAGGATATTCTTGATGGCTATCTGAAAGAGACCTCTCCAAAGGATATTGCAGCAAAGCTGGGATACAGTTATGGTTATGTGCGGAAGAGGAAAAGTATGTGCCATAGTTTTCTGATGAAGATGATCGAAAACCATCCCACTTTTATTAAAATTAAACAGACCGAGCTAACTCTGGATATGGAATAATCTACTCTGAACCAATGGAGCATAAATCAGATATAAAGAGAAGGTTAGCAGATTATATCTACAATGATCTGGGTCCGGAAGAGATTGTGGAGATTGAAAGGGAAATTTCGATGGATCCTCAATTATCCGAATCTTATCGGTTGAATATGCAGGTTAAGGACTATTTGCAGGCAAAACTTCAACTGGAGGAGATGAGATCGGATCCGCAGCTGGAGATTGCTGAGATGTTGGCAGAAATAGAATTTGATGCAGAATCCAGGGATGAGCAGCCCCACGAAATAAATCCGGTTGCCCAACCAGGGAGGAGGATTAGAAATATGACTTTTGCAGCAGCAATAGCGGCAGCAGTCACCATCATTATCGCTGTTGGGATCATTCCATCCAATATGGATCAGGACCGGTTGTTTGATCGTTATTATGAACCCATGGAAGCATCTGATTATTCGCAGCGTGGCGAACCCAATGAAATGTACAGGGATATTGCTAACGGGATTAATAACTATATCGATGGGAATTACAGACAATCCATCGACCAGTTTAGTGAATTAGCTTCAGATCCGGCTATCCGGTCAGAGGTGCATTTTTTCACAGGACTTTCTTACCTGGGACTTGGACAATACCAGCATGCACAAAACAACCTTGAATTGGTCGTTGATGGCAATAGCAGGTATCAAGCGGAGACCCTGTGGTATCTTAGTCTCTGCTATCTGAAAACCGGTGAGTTTGAAAAAGCAACCGTACTTCTTGGACAGTTGGAGATTTACGATGGGATGTATAAAGAAGACGCTCAGACCCTCCGAAAGAGACTTCTACGTTTCAAATAATAGAAGATTAGGAAAACAATAAGGATGGATCCTATGGTATAGGACCCTCTCCATTTGCTGTGGAGAGGAGAAGTGTCTCCGGTGATCTGGAATGCAGCCCAGTAGTATGGATGGGTATAGAATGGGGGATGGCTTTCCAGGTATTGTCTCTTCACATTGGAAAGGGCGCTGCTTTTGGAATGTCCCTGTTTGATTTCACGATAGAATCCGACCATAATTTCTCTGCTTATTGCATCTTCAACGGGCCAGAGAGAATGGACCACAGATGTAGCACCGGCCTGCAAAAAACTTCTCGAAAGACTCATGATTCCTTCTCCACTACGTAACTGACCCCCTGCAGTTTCGCAACTGCTCAGGACCACCATGGGAGTAGAGAGGTTTAGGGCGTTTATCTCATAATCATGCATTCGATTTGCCAGCAATGGATCCGTGATTGTATCAAGGATGAAGTAGGGTGACTTACCTGAATTTTCGGTTGCCAGAGAGTGCATGGCAAGGTGAAGGATTGAATTCTCCTGCAATAAACTGATAACTTCCGACTTCTCCAGAGACTTCTGGATACTATGGCCTTTTACCACCTTTAATATATCCTGAACCTCTTCCACAGCTCCCTTCAGCTTTCCAAAACCATGTACCGGGGCGGTGGTATGTTCGGGTATCCAGGCAGTCACGCCTGGGAAACCCCAAACCCGGGAGCGTTTGCGCTTAATCAGCTGGGAATTATACATATATGAGATATTGTAATCGTGCAAAAGATAAGAAATCCCGGCATAGTTAGTAATGGAGTCAGGTTCAAGATGGGTTATCAATGCATCAAATGGGATATACGAAAGCATTTCATCAGGAACTATTACCAGATTTCTGCCACCGAACAGTGATTCCACGGGTTGAACAAATTCCTGGTAAACCCCGAATAGAGCAACCTTCAGACTGTCAAATCGTTCCACGGTTTCCCTGTAAGGGATAAAACCATGAAGGTTGTGTGTGATGGTTTCCAGGTTATGATAGAAAACAGTGTCGATAGGTGACTGGTAGAAATGGCATTCATTTTTCGACACCACAAAGATGAATAGTTGTTCCGTCTCTGTTGATTCAGCTCCTGTCAGAAAATATTCTACCAGGGTTTCATTTCGGTTCAGATTCCGGCGGATCTGATCTATTGAAAAATCGATGTTGGTCGATTCGAAATGTCCGATCTGTGGAAAATCGTAACGAAGCTGCTCCATCTGCCTGTTAAATGAATCCCGTGTATGGAAGAGCTGCTCCTGCCAGGTGACCAACTGAGCAGAGTCGGGATTCAAGTCCATGGTTTCTGTCTGGATCAGGTTCGAGAAGTGGTCTATTTGTTGCTTAAGTTCAGTGGCGGTTATGGCTCCTGTATCAGACAGACTCTCGAGGTAGAGCCACTCCTTGTTATTCATTTCAAACATCAGCTCACTTGACTTCCCTTTTGCAGCCATAAGGAAAGCCTCTTCTTTGTAAACCTCACGTCCTGTTATTTTAAACATATCCAGGTTGAGGCGAATCCCGGTGGTGAAAAGATCCTTCTGCCGGGAAGTCATGTAGATGCGGCTTTCACCGGAAAGGAAGGAGCCCTGTATCTGGTGAAGCAGATCAATCGAAAGAATATTGGTTGCGAGAGCAGCTTTCAGGAACTCAATTTTTTCGCCCGCTATTGTTAAATTGTCAGATGCCCTTTCCAGTGCATTCGCTTTTGTGGCAAGAATCCTCAACAGGGTGAGGCCATGACTGGAGGTTTCAATTTCCGGATTTGAAAAATGGTCTTTCCCTTCGAAATCTTCCGAAATGGAGTGCAGCGCCAATTGCAGATACTCCATTGCCTGTTCCAACCTGGACTGATCCAGGCTGTGCCTTGCCAAATTTTCATAACAAGCAGCAGTAAGGGGATGTATGGGCCCATAATTCCGCGTGTAGTTTTTCAACGCTTTCTGCAGGTACTCAAAACCCTCTTCATTTTCTCCCTGGACTGTCAGAAATTGACCAAAATGGAGGTAAATATTGGCAAGTTCGTAGTAGTTCGGATCATATTCGGAAATCCAACGGTTAATTCCTTTGAGATAATACGAGTGAGTAAGTTCCGGATCTCCCAGTCTTTGGTAAACACGGGCCAGGTTGAAATAGACACTTCCCAGGTATGGATGATTATGGCTCTCTTTGATCTGCTCACACTCCTTCAAAATCCCCAGGGCCTTCTCATACCTTTCTAATTGATATAAGGTAATCCCCTTATTGAGTAAAAGTGCTGATAGTTTCCTGAATGAGAGGTCGTCCCAGGCTGGGACTAAATCCAGCAGCCGGAGGGCCTTGTTATTATACTGCAGCGCATTGGTATAATCACCAAGATCTTTATGGTATAATGCCTGATTGATATGGATACTGATCCTGAGTTGAAGAGTGCTTGGATCTGTTCCGGATACAAGGCCTTCGGCAATCCGGTATTGCTCAAGGGCTTCCTTAAAGCGCCCAGTCTCATAGTACACATAACCCAGGGCATTATGTACCAGGGCCAGGTTGTATTCTGTTACGCTGTATTCTCCCTCGAGAATTCGTTCCAGTAAAATTTCAGAACCTGAAAAATCTCCTGCCTCCCTGGCCTGAAGGTATTCAATATAAAGATACCGGGCCGAATCTGCAGGGTCCTGTCCGTAAAAAATGGCAATTATAGCATAGCCAAGCAGGAGAGAAAAGAGGAGCTTTCTCAAATTCATCAGGATTCACAATGTCCGTAAATGTATTTAAAAAATATGCCTGATGAAAGAGAAAGCTTGTTTTGCTTCCCCAGTGTTTTTGCTATTTGTTATCTCCAGGGATCTGGAGGTGCACCTTCGCTTCCATCACCATCACCACCAACCAGGTAATTCATCTTTTTGCCTTCAATTTTCTCATTCCTGAATTTTTCTGCGAAGTCACTTTTTGTCATTAATCTCTTTTTCATGATGTGTTGTTTTTGTTTAGAATTACTGTTTAATCAGAAAGGGTCCACAATTGTTACCCTGTTTTGGTAAAAAAATAAAAAAAAGACAGGTGGCATACTCCGGAAGGCTGGCTTAAAGCCATGCCAGAGTACCGTGTCAGCCACCTGTCGACGGGGATTCCATCTCTTTATCAAGTATCGTCACTGGTACAGGTACACACAGGGTGCAGATTGTCAAGGTTTTCCAAACCTCCCTCCTCAAGTGGGTCATTCGCCTCAATGGTCCATCCGAATCTCGAATCTGTCCTTCCATATTTTGACCACATCATCATTCGTCCGCGATTATCCCAGCGCAATACATTTGGTGAATAGTCTGGCTTGATCTGGCCTTTTTTCCAAACTGCCTCCTTCACTGATTTATCCCAGCAGATTTCTTTTAGTTCCATGTATGTTAGGTTATATTCAACTATTTGGTTTTTTATTTAAGCTCTTTTCTCCAGCTCTTTCCAGGAGATCATTTTTAAATCGCTTCAATTCCGGGGTGATCCATACATCACTGCTCATATAGATTAAAAATTCTTTATCGGTCTGGGTGAGAAAAACTATTTCTCTCTTCCCATTTTCATCTAGCAGGGTTCTCATATGCTCTTATTTTTTTGTAATGAATACCAGTAACCACATAGGATCAAACCGTTA
>JAGLTY010000171.1 GCA_023135025.1 Bacteroidales bacterium
TCACCCTGATCCCCATGGAGGTTAGCTCCACAGCACACTCCAGAATCTCGTTCCAGACAATGATATCCCCGTTCAGTCCCCTGTAACCATCCACCGTTTCGGTGCACCAGTCATCATAGTCAGGGGCACGCTTATCATGAGGCTTTCCATCGGGAAGGTTATAACCGATCCCGATAATAAAGACAGCACCATGCTTCTCAGCAATCTTATCCTCCCGCTCTTTGGGAGAGAGGTCGGGGTACATTTCGTAAAGCTGCTCCGAATGTATAAAGGTGATCTCCTCCGGCAGAACCGGGGCAATATTGGCATAGAAGGTATATATAAAAAACTCGGTCCCTTTTACATTCTGCCACACCTTCTTCACTGCCTCCTTCAGGGTTGCCAGGGTGCGCTCTTCCGGGTAGATAGCCCTCTCCCAGTCCCACTGGTCCACATAGAGCGAATGGAGATTATCCAGCTCTTCATCGGGCCGGAGGGCATTCATATCTGTATAGATACCGTACCCCAAACTGATATCATAATCACGAAGCATCATCCGCTTCCATTTGGCCAGCGACTGAACCACTTCTGCCTCCTGGTTGCGCATATCCTTAATGGGGAATACCACCGGCTTTTCATGACCGTGCAGTTCATCATTCAGACCTGTACCTTTCAGCACAAAGAGCGGTGCAGTAACCCTGCGTAACCTGAAATCGGAAGAAAGGCCCGCTTCGAAATGGTCCTTTAACATCTGGAGAATTTTCTCTGTCTCCTTCAATGTAATAAGGGATTTGTACCCTTCTGGAATGATCAATCTCATAACTTTAATATTTAAAACAGTCCGTTATTCTGGTAAATCTCCATCTGCACATCAGAAAATGGAGCTGACTCTAGAATGATATTCTTTGTCGCATTCTGTATGGCACCCGTCTCAAAATTCAGCCTGATCAGATCCCCATCTTCAAGTTTCAAGGATGCAATACGGTCCAGGCTTACAATTGGGAAGGCAGCATTGATGGCATTTCTTTCATAGATCGCACCAAACGACTCCGCAACCACACACTGCACACCCAGTGAGATAAAACAGTCAACGGCCTGCTGACGTGAACTTCCCGATCCGAAATTTTTACCGGTTACCACAATATCACCGGGTTTTACCTTTTTTGCAAAATCCTCGTAACCCGCAAGGTTCCCAAAAGTATACTGACCCATCTCCGTTATATCAGTGATGGAGAGGTGGCGGTTGTGAAAGATCATATCGGTATCGACATTGTCCGTTGGGATATACCATGCCCTGCCTTCAATCTCATTGGGACGTTGGGAGGCACTGGCAGAGGCCGCCTCTTTTTTCCGTTTGGATAGATCTTCAGCAGGCCCTCTGAACTCCCGCTTTTCGGGAATCTCCGGAATAGTTTCAGCAGTGGTAATAAAGCCTGCAACTGCCGTTGCTGCTACTACAGATGGTGAGGCCAGGTATACTTCGCCCTGCCCCTGTTTCCCGGGGAAGTTCCGGTTTCCTGTACTTACGGTGATCTCACCCGGTCCGTTCTGTCCCACCTGTCCGGCTGCACATCCTGCACATCCAGCGTTGGAAACAAGGGCACCCGACTTCTTGAAGATCCCAATCAATCCCTCCTCCAGACAACGTTGCCAAACCCTGTCTGTGGCTGGAACAATTTTCAGAACCACTCCCTCTGCCACAACTCTCCCCTTCAGAACAGCAGCGGCAGCCCTCATATCTTCAATCCTCCCGTTGGTACAGCTACCAATAAATGCTGAATCGATCCACACCTTCTCTTCAGGTAATTCAGAAGTATCATGGGGTTTCCCGGGAAGAGATATCCTGGAGGTGAATTTAGAGACATCCAACCGGTATACCTCCTTGTAGACCGCATCCTTATCAGCCAGCACAGGCTCCACTTTTCTCCTTGACCGCGATTCACAGTACCTGATCACCTCCTTGTTGGGCTGGAAAAGAATAATAATGGCCCCCATCTCAGTGGCCATGGAAGCTATGGTAATGCGCTGATCAAGAGTTAGTTTATCCACCGCTTCTCCATCCATTTCAATGGCGTTTCCCAGAAGGGTGCTGGCCCCGAAAATATCCAGAAGGTTCAGAACCACATCCTTGGCAGTAAGATGCGCATCCAGGGAGCCCTCCAGTATAATCTTTACCGAGGAAGGTACCTTGAACCATGTGGATCCTTTGTGCCATGCAACTGCAATATCTTTGTCGCCCATGCCCTGTCCAAATGCCCCCACAGCACCCAGGATATTAGCATGCGAGTCGGTCGATACCGCTGTGGAACCCGGGTAGCAGAGCCCCTCCTCCATCAGGATATGGGTCCCAATCCCCTTATCGATATCATATACCTTGATCCCCACTCTCTGTGCAAACATCCGGCATTTATGCTGGTTCGCGGCGTATTTCTGGTCCGACCCCGTGGGGTTGCAGTCGAAGGTGAAAAAGGTACACGAAACATCATCAATAGCCAAATGATTATCTTCCAGATGCTTGACCACATTGGCCCCTCCAAAATCGCGTGCCACACGCGCGTCTATCACCACATCCACAATTTCTCCTGGAACCACATGATCCCGTCCGGAATGTGAAGCCAGAATTTTTTCAATAACCGTCATGCTCATAAGCTGCTGTTTGTACCCAAAGATAGCCACAAAGCCATTTCATTCAATATTTTCTAAAACATCTCTGGCTATCGCCCCGCTTTTTATAGTTTTGTCTCAAATCCAGCTCAATTGCCTAAAAAGGTCCATCCAAACATCATCCGGCTCTACCTGATCAAGACCGCTAAATGGTTCATGCTCTACATGCCCATAGTGGTTCCTTTTTATGAGAGCAATGGCCTTTCCATGAAAGATATCATGATCCTTCAGGCTGTCTACTCTATCGCCATTGTGGTATTGGAGGTTCCTTCGGGCTACCTGGCCGATGTAATTGGTCGGAAAAAGACACTGATTATTGGATCTGTTTTCGGAATACTGGGATTTACCACATATAGCCTGAGCTTTGGATTTGTGGGATTTCTAATAGCTGAAATTATTCTGGGTATCGGACAGAGCTGTATTTCAGGGGCCGATTCGGCTATGCTCTATGACTCGTTGCTGGAGAGAGGAGAGGAGAAAAAATATACCCGTTTTGAAGGACGGATCACCTCCCTGGGAAATGTGGCTGAGGCGGTCGCCGGAATAGTGGGTGGCTTGCTGGCCGGCATTACCATCAGGACACCCTATGTTGCACAGATATTTGTCGCCTTTATTGCACTGCCTGCGGCCATCACCCTTGTGGAGCCCACACGCAAGATACCTCTGATCAAAGCAGGAATAATGGAAATTGTACATATAGCCAGGTTTGCCCTGTTTACCGATCGCCCCCTGAGACGAAATATCCTTTTCAGCGCCATCACCGGTACCGCCACCCTTACCATGGCCTGGTTTGCACAACCATTCTTCGAATATACAAACATCGATATCGCCTGGTTCGGAATTCTCTGGACCACTCTGAACCTGACCGTGGCCATCACCTCTTATACGGCACACCGGCTGGAAAAAAAATTGGGACAGAAACGATCCATTATGATCATTGCCCTGCTTATTCCACTGGGCTATCTTGCCCTTAGCAGATTCCATATCTCCGGCGGACTGTTCGTTCTCTACCTGTTTTACCTGGTCAGGGGATATGCCACTCCCGTTCTTAAGGACTATATCAACCGGATCACCGCCTCCCATATCAGGGCCACCGTACTATCGGTCAGGAACTTTATTATCCGGTTGTTCTTTGCACTGACCGGGCCTCTGCTGGGTTGGGTGAAAGATATCTATTCGCTGCCACAGGCCCTTGCACTTGCCGGAATCATCTTCCTTATAATCAGCGTTCTTACAGCCATTCTGTTTATCAGCTCAGGGAGAGAGATGGAGCGTGTCAGGGATTATACCTCCAGCACCAAACCATCATAGGCGGGCCGTATCCGGGGAGGAAGTTCCTTTTCCAGTTCTGCACAGGGCCCCATCTGGTGAGAGATATGGGTAAGATAGCCCATGCGGGGACTCAACTCTTCAATTAACCCTATTGCTTCTGAAAGGGTGAAATGTGAGATATGGGCCTCCCTTCTCAAGGTATTGACCACCAGGTATTTGACACCAATTAACTTCTCTTTTTCTGTCTCTGAAATATAGTTCCCATCTGTCAGGTAGGCAAAATTACCGATACGGAAACCAAGTACCGACAGGCGGTAATGCATCATCCGAATGGGAGTAATCTTCAACTCCCCGATTTGAAAAGGATCGGTTGATATGGCGTGCATCATCACCTGGGGCACCCCGGGGTATTTCTTTTCGGCAAAAATATAGGGGAATCCACTATTTAGTGCGCGCATTACCCTCTTTTCGGCAAAAACATCCATGGGGCTCTTCTGGATAAAATTAAAGGCACGAATATCATCCAGTCCGGCAATATGATCCCTGTGTTCATGGGTATATAGTATTGCATCCAGTTTTGAAACCCCTGCCCGGAGCATCTGCTGCCTGAAATCGGGACCGGTATCAATCACCACAACCTGCTCCCCTTGCTCAATAAGAACAGAAGAACGCAACCGTTTGTCATGTTCATCTTCAGATATGCAGCCTGCACATCTGCATCCAATCACCGGAACACCCTGAGAAGTACCGGTACCCAGAAAAGTAATTTTCAAATGGTATGGTGTTGCATTACGCTATTCACGAAGTTATAACTATTTTTAATACTTCATTCTTTTATAAAGCCCATGAAAGGAGTCCTATACCTGGTCCCAAATACCCTGGGAAATCCTGATACCAAGGAAACCATTCCTGAAGGAATCAAGGGAAGGGTGAACGACATCAGCCTGTTTATCGTGGAAAACCTTAGAAATGCCCGGCGCTATCTGAAAAGCCTGAACAGGGAGATCCAGATCGATTCTCTCACATTTTTTGAGCTAAACGAACATACACCGGCGGAGGAGATACCAACCTTTTTGGACCGGGTAGAAAAGGGTATGGATGCTGCTATTATCTCTGAAGCAGGTGTTCCCGGAGTGGCAGATCCTGGTGCAGCAGTGGTTCGTTTGGCACATGAGAAAGGGATCCGGGTGGTACCCTTAACAGGCCCCTCCTCTATCCTGCTGGCACTGATGGCTTCAGGACTTAACGGGCAATCGTTCTGTTTTCATGGTTACCTGCCGGTAAAAAAACCTGACCGGATCAGGAAGATCAGGGAGATTGAACAGACCGCTGTTCGGAAAGGTGA
>JAGLTY010000172.1 GCA_023135025.1 Bacteroidales bacterium
AACGCCCTTTTAAATCAATGAAAGTGAGAGATGGGGATATCATTGATCTGGGCAATAAAAAGCTGAGGGTCATCGGTGCTCCCAATCTACACTGGCCCGACACGATCTACACATACCTCGAAGAGGAGGGTCTGCTTTTCACCTGTGACTCCTTCGGGGCACACTATGCAGATGAGCTGATGTTTGATGATCTGATCGGTGACTATAGCGATGCCTTTGATTACTACTTTGATGTGATCCTGAAGCCTTTCAGCAAGTTCATGCTAAAAGCCATTGAGAAGATCAAAACGCTTCCTGTGGATATGATCTGTCCCGGTCATGGCCCCATACTCCGATCGGGCTGGAAAGAGAAGATTGACCGCTCAATGAAGCTTGCCACAAAATACCTTGAAGAGACCCGCAAGGGCAACAGGGTATTGGTGGCTTACATCTCTGCTTATGGGTATACCGGAGAGATGGCCAGACAGGTGGCAAAAGGGCTGATGAAAACGGGAAATGTCGAAGTTGATCTCCTGGATATCGAGAACATCCTGTTGGGCGAACTGGAAGAACATGTGGTTAAGGCTGACGGTATCATAGTGGGTTCGCCCACCATTAACCAGAATACCCTTCTGCCTGTTTACAAACTTTTTTCTGTTATCAATCCCATACGTGACAAAGGAAAACCAGCTGCTGCATTTGGTTCATTTGGATGGAGTGGTGAAGCGGTCAAGCTGATAGAGGACCACCTGAGAAATCTCAAACTGAAAATTGTAGGTGAAGGACAGACCGCAAGGTTCCTTCCCAATAGCCAGGAAGCGGACCGCCTTATCAGTTTTGGGGAGAAGTTTGTCCATGCTCTCCAAAAGGAGGAGTGATCAACGCACGTGCACCAGTTTCCCCCCTCCTTTTAATACTCCCGATTCAATCCACTGCACCAGGTATATTCCCTGTGAAAGGCTGGAGATATCCAGTTTTTGGATGGAAAACCCGGGTAACACCTCTGAAGTCATCACGGACCTTCCCATAAGATCAACAATCTTCAACTGACCCTTTTGCTCCACATCTGCTCCGAAATTGATATAGACATATTCATGGGCCGGATTGGGGTAAATGGCCAGGGTTTCCTCTGTCACCTGACTATTCTCAAATCCCGTTCCCGGACTATACTCCAGTGATGCTGACTGAAGAATCTGATCATGGTCCCTGTCCATGATGAAGGCCACTAGTATCAAATCGTCCACATCCTCCACATAAGATGCATAGTCCCACGTAAAATCAAGACTCTTTGAGATACCGGTTCCCCAAACATTACCCAGCAATTTGCCACTGGCCGATGGAAGAATATCCAACACAACATTCCGGAATGATGTTGTCTGGTCTGCACCGGTATAAGCAGTGACAAGTTGTTCAATCACCACAATATAGAGCTGGATATTGGAGTCAAAATCATCCTCTTTACAGGTTACTTTTATATTACCTTCCAGACGATTTCCCAGAAAATCTGCCAAAAGGTTCAGATCAAATGGCGGAATATCAAGAGACGATGACTTCAACACCTCCCCATCGGGTTGTTCCGAGGGATTTGAGAAATCATACCGAAACTCAGGTCCGGCTCCACCATTTAAAACTGCATAGGGAACAGATGGAATACCATAATTAAAGGAACGTACCTCAGGAGGAACGGGATTATTCAAATTCATTGGATCCTCACCCGGATAGTCCATGTGGTATTGCAGATCTATGACCAGGTTTGAATAGTCCGAGACAAACTGCTCAATTACCCCATCAGCAGCAATGGCTTCACTGCTGGCTGAATTGGTGAAATGCTCTATGATTGAATTTTTAACTCGTTCTCCAATGAAAAAATTATCAAATGCAAAACCCTGGTTCCCCATTGATTGCATACCTCCTGTTCCAATTGCCAACCGAAATTTTACATATGGAATCTCTTCCAGGGCATCAACTGCATAGCCGGCATGTACCCACGTTTCATCGGGCTCAAACAGGGAAAGACCCCATCCAAAACTACTGTCACCGGGTTTGTTGAAAATTCCATAACTATTGTACCAGTTGATACCTCCATCCACAATACCCAGGGTATTCCAGCCATCGCTCACCCGGTGCTGGTACTGCATCACTGCACCATCTGTACCAGGTACAAAACTCTTCATTATATCAAGCTGCACAAGCGGTATAGAGAGTGCTGACAGGTCAAAACACGGGCTCTGGACCCAGGAGTTCTCCAGATATCCTGCAGTGCTTGGTAAGTCGGTATACCATGCCAGATCTCCCGTAGTTGGTAAAAATCCAGTAAAATCAGGTTCATCCAGCACCCAACTCTCAATACCATTCTCTGAATCCACCAGCCAGTCTGCCGGTTGCTCATCAAATGTTTCCAGGTATCCGTCCGTAGTTAGTGTATAGATGGGTTTGAGCGAAATGTCCTTGGTAATGCTTCCACTACAACCAAGATCATTCTCTACTTCCAGGGTCACATTATAAGTAGAGATTGAGGTAAAAGGAAATTCGATGGTATCCAGAGGATTGTTGCTTGTAATCTGTCCCAGCACTCCACCACCACCTGTTCTGAAAGTCCAAAGCAAATCATCAATCGTTGCATAGGGCGATACAGACCGATCCAGGAAGGCTGTCATTTCTCCCCTGATAAAACAATCAGTGACCCATGTAAAATCTACCAGGGGCTGGTCAGAAAAAGTGATGTTCCGGACTTGACTGGTCATGCAACCATCATAGGTCTCGGCACTTAAAGTGACATTCCAAATGCCTGGCCATGGATAAAAATGATAAGGATTTTCCTCACTGCTGAGATTATCGGATCCGCTTTCAGGATCTCCAAAATTCCAGCTCCAGGAATCCACTGCATATTTGCCATTTGTGGTGTTATCGAACTGAACCAGTCCTCCGGTAGAAGGGATACAGGAAGAGGCAGTAGAAAAAGTGATTGTGGGGACAAAAGAGTTGTAAATGGAAATACTATTAAATACCTGGCAACCATTAGAGGCATTATAGAAGAGGCTTATCTGGTTCCAGCCTTCACTTACCGCCGAGCTGGCTGGACTGTATAAATAGCCGGTAGACTGATTACCGGAGACCCCAAAGCCTGAGAAGGTATAAGTGGCACCCGGATCTGACAAACTTGGTACAGGAATAAGGGGATAAGGGGGATCATTTTTACAGACAATTTCCGGTAGCCCCTGAATCTCAATATCATCCAAAAGAGTCACAGTAAAAAAGCTGGATACACTCCTGGTTACCCCTCCCAGCAAATAGGAGTATTGGACACGATACTCTCCATCCAATCCTGCCGGATCAAGGATAGCCATATCATCGGTCAGATCTGTATCAGTAATATGTCCATTCACGGGACTCCCTGAGCCGGACTCATAGAGTGCAAATGTTCCTGGTATACCATCGGGGTTGGCCCCAATAAATTGATAGGTACCTGCACTTTCGCAAATCAGGTCGATAATAACTCCCTCCGATTCCAGGTGAACACTGGTTTCCTGACCCCATATTAACCCATTTGCCAGTAACAACATCAATGAAACCGGCAGGAACATAATGCTCCTCATCTGATTCAGTTTTCTGTATATATAAGTCATTAGATATCCCCTGTTGCACTGGTTTTCATTAAGGAGATAACAGTGCTCTCCCCGTAACTGTTTGTACCCAGTAAAACAAATCCACCATCGTCAGAAAGTTCAATATCCATTCCGGCCTGGGCACCCGAGGCCCCATAGGTAACCTGTTCTCCTATCTGGTAAGAAGAGAAGACATACTGCAACAATACCTCACTGTTTACACCCTCCCTTCTGGTTCCGGCAATGGCCAGATTCCCGGCTGCAGTCTCAATGACCTTCTTCCCTATAAGGTCTGTGTTTTCCTCTGAAATGGTTGCAACCAGTGATGAATTTGTTATGAGCAAACCATCTGTCTCTATGCCATAGAGCAACAGCTCACTATCTCCCGATCCGTTTTCCCGGTTTCCAAGGACCAGGAATTCATCATTACCCTCTTCGATGATACACATCCCGTATTCATTAAATTCACCTGAAAGGTTTTTGGCCAGCGGACTTAGTTCATCATCAAAAGTGAGGATCTGTATACCGGTTCCTTGATCATTTATCTTATCAAATGTGCACGCGCACAGGTACATTTTTCCCGTATTCAACAGGTAAGAAGCGGTTGAATTTTCAGCATATGGATTGTTGTAATTCAGACTCAACCTAATTGAATCCCCCTCTTCAGTAACACCCATTATGAGTAAATCTGATTTTCCATCCTTTACCTGGTAACCTGCCAGCATATATCCCGAATTGATCTTTTCAATGGAATGAAGAATTTGCTCATCTTCAAGCGAACCATAACTTCTTTGCCAGATCTCTTCACCTGTGGCAGAGGTCCTAACCAGGAAAATATCTTTCTGCACTGCCTCTGTTCCCTCCACGGACCGCTCCACAAACCCCGACAGAAGAAATCCTCCTGAACCTCCTTGCAGGGCAATCAGTGAACTGCCTCCTGTCTCCAGCCCCTCCTCTGTAAAATACCTTGGAAATCCACTCCGTACATTGCCATACTCATCTGTAATAATCAGGACCATTCTTTTCCCAAGCGCCTGACTGGTTTCAGTACCACATATGGCAAAACCCCCGTTTGAAAGCACCTCCACATCCCCTGCCTGATCCATCAGGTAATTGCCATAAAACTTGATAAAACTATCTGCCTGCTCAGGAGAGATCTCCCTCTCACAGAAGAGAAAAAATCCTGACAACAGGATCAAAATGAAACTATATTTCATCATCTTTTGCATCTATTCCTTTGTAAGATCCCAGCATATTCCAGCACAGATGGATAACTGATGAACACGAAAATCGCTGTCCACGTGATAGAGCAACCATGAAAGGTCATTGTTTTGATAACGGGATTCATCCCGGTTTGACTGTAAAATGTCGGAGGTCACCCGGGTCTCCACATAAATAAACGCGTTATTGAGGGGAATCCTGACACCCCCACCAAGCAACAAATTCAGGTTGAAATGCCTCCTCGAATCTGTAATATCCGTTCTCTCTACAAACAGATCGTCCAGTGAAGCCTCATAACTTCTGGTCCCTTTCCCTGAAGCATACAACAGGTAACCGGGTTCAACTCCACCCCTCAGATAATAACACATTCTCCTGTCTTCAGGATTAAACTTATACACCACAGAAAGAGGCAGCAACACCTGATGCAGGGCCTCAACGTACCTGTAGGTGGTG
>JAGLTY010000173.1 GCA_023135025.1 Bacteroidales bacterium
CTGGAACCCAGGTTGGCGCTGAATTTCATGCTTGGTGCCAATAACTCCCTGAAGCTCTCCTACAACAGGGTCAACCAGTTTATGTTTATGCTGAGCAATACCATTGCCATATCGCCCACCGATCAGTGGAAGTTGTGCGATTACAATATCACACCTCCTCACGTAGATCAGTTCTCTCTGGGGTTTTACCAGGATTTTCCAAGGGGAGGGGTAAACACCTCTCTGGAGGTCTATTATAAGACCGTTGAGAATGTGGTGGATTACCGTGACGGTGCAAGCTTCATCAGTACCCCGCATGTAGAGACGGTCACGTTGCAGGGTGAACAGGAAGCATACGGAATTGAGGCCCTGTTAAAGAAGAGTGCTGGTAAACTGAGCGGATGGGTAGCCTACAGCTACTCCCGTTCCATTATGCAGGTCGATTCACCATTTCCCGGTGAAAGGATCAATTACGGAGAGCCCTATCCTTCCAATTTCGATCGTCCCCATAATCTGAGCATAGTCACCAATATCAAGTTGAACCGCAGACTGAGCTTCTCGGCCAATATGGTATATATCACGGGCAGGCCGGTTACCTATCCGATCTCTATCTACTACATGGACGGGATACAATTTGTCGATTATGCCGACCGGAACAGCTACCGGATCCCAGACTATTTCCGGGTGGACCTCTCCATAAACCTGGAGGGGAATCTGAGGGAAAGAAAGCTGTTCCACTCTTACTGGATGCTCAACTTCTATAATGTGACCGGAAGACAAAATGCCTATTCAGTCTATTTCCAGAACGACGAGGGCACCATAAATGGTTATAAACTCTCCATATTCGGGCAGACAGTGATTACCCTCTCCTGGAACTTTAAACTAGGGAACTATGCCAGTGAATAGATACCATATCATACTGTTGATTGCGCTGGTGCTTAACTCCTGCATTGAGCCCTATGATCCCATTATCAATGAGAGACAGGAGGTGATGGTTATTGATGGGATGATCAGCGACAAACCAGGTGTTCACCGGGTCACTGTCTCCCACTCCTCACCCTATAACGAACCAGGGTTTAAACCTGTCAGCGGATGTGTGATTTCGGTTCAGGATAATCTGGGCAACATGGAGGTTTATTCCGAGAGCTGGCAGGAGGAGGGGGTCTACGAGGCCTGGCTTGATGAACCTTTCCTGGGTGTGGGTAAAGCCTATTCTCTGCATGTGGTTTCCCCATCCAACAGGGTATACGCATCCGATTATGATACACTTCTCTCCTCTCCCCCCATCGACTCTATATACTACATACAGAAGGTTTCCGGGGGGGAGGACCAGGACGATATCTGGCACGGGATACAGTTTTATAATGATGTAAGGGGCCACAGGGGCGGTACCCGGAACTACCGTTGGAAGGCCATTGCCACCTGGGAGTATCATTCACCCTTCACAGCAACATACGTCCGGTATAAAGGAATGAACCTTCCTTATCTTGAGGATACGGTCTCTACCTGCTACCTGACCGAAACCATAGAGACAGTCTACGCTGCCTCCACCCAGTTGCTCTCCGAAAATAACATATATCAGAATAAACTGCACTATGTATCGGACCAGACTCCCAGACTGGCAGAACGATACAGCCTGCTGGTGGAACAACACTCTCTTACCGACCAGGCCTATGCCTATTGGGAAAAGTTGGCTGCACAGTCGGCAAATTCAGCCAGTCTTTATGAAACACAACCATCCAGCAGTCAGGGCAACATATACAATGTTCATAATTCGCACGTAAAGGTACTGGGCTGTTTCTACGCTACCCAGATCGTGGAGGACCGGATATTTGTGGAGAAGGAAGAGCTGGATTTTCCGGTTGGCGCCTATACCTGTAGACTGGATACCCTGTGGAGTAATAGCATTTTTACATATAATAACTATTATTACCTCTTCTCTCTGCAACCGCTTGGCCCAGGCCCGCCCTGGCTATATGCTCAGAAAAACTGTTTTGATTGCACCTTGCGTGGAGGAGATAATGAAATACCCGATTTCTGGTAAATGCAGATAAAAACAGTCCCATATCAACTTTTGGTTTTTGCTTTCCTTATTGGATTGGCAGCCAGTCCGGTTTCAGCTCAGACACCTTATGATGCAGATTTTTGGGAAGAGGCGGCACAAATATGTGAGCAGGTTCAGCTATTCACCGATCGTTCCATCTATGCGGTGGATGAGACCATCCAATTCGTTGCAGACCATACTGTAAGTGGTCCCATCGGAGAAAATCCGTGGAGCAGTGTGCTATACGTGGAACTGATCGCCCCAACCGGTAAACCACTGGCACAGGGAAAGTATCTGCTTTCCGGGGGAAGAGCAGAGGGTACGCTTCATATCCCTACCGAATCACTAACGGGCAACTACTACCTGAAGAGTTACACCCGCTGGATGCGGAATAATGATCCTGGCAGTTTCAGCTATACAGCTCTGAAGATTATCAATCCCTACCGCTCTGAAGTGGTTGTTAATACAGATGCTGGAAGCACTCCTGATGGTGTTGCAAGGGTACCTTACAAGGAGGGGATACTGGAGTGCATTACAGGTTCCGTTTCGTACCAGGGCGGCGAGGAGGTGGTGTTACTGGTGAAAGGAGCTTCAACAGGTTATCAAAACCAGTTAAGGTTTTGCGTGACGGTGGTTCCGGCAGGTGCCGTTGATCTCTCGGGTGGACAATATGTACATACTCCCGTTGAAGAGGAAGGCTCTTTCAGGGTCAAATTTCTTCCCGACCTGGGCAGTGGTGTATCCATATCGGGGACAGTTGT
The DNA here is from genome assembly GCA_023135025.1 of Bacteroidales bacterium. Classification (GTDB taxonomy): domain Bacteria; phylum Bacteroidota; class Bacteroidia; order Bacteroidales. The sequence goes on from JAGLTY010000173.1 coordinate 2,785, forward strand.
GGGTTCGGATCAGAAACCTGTACCCTATGCAACGCTCCATTTTTCACTGCTGGGTGAAATCCCTGACTTTTTTGCTACTATATCGGATGAGAATGGAAGATTTGTACTCACCACCCCTGCCGGCATCAGCAAAAATATGGAGTTTTTTGTGACTCCGGAGCAGGAGGAGGGGCGCGGACTGGAGGTTCGGATTGACCAGGAGTATGACTCCCGGACAGTTACCTTTCCAGGAGAATATTTCCGGCTTTCAGATGATGAAATGGAGGTGGCCAGGAAAATAGCCCTTAATATGCAGCTTTCAAAGGCCTTTATGCCCAGAGATCCATCCATGGAAAATCCTGCTGTGGACCAGTTTTCTGAGGGGAAACGTATACCGTTTTACGGGACCAGGGTGAATCGCCTGCTCATTGACGATTATGTGAGACTGCCCAACCTGGAGGAGGTATTTATCAACCTGGTTCCGGAGCTGCAGTTTTATAAGAAGAGGGGAGAGAACAGAATCAGGTTTTTAAGCAACAACAACTCCATCGGGGTCTATAATCCATTGATCATGATCGATCATATTTCGGTATTTGATCACCAGGCTCTGCTGGCACTTTCACCGGAGAAGGTCGAGAGGATTGACCTGATCAATGAGATCTACCTGAAAGGAAATGTAGCTTTTGGCGGGGTCCTTGCCATCTATTCGAGGAGAGGGGATATGGCAGGCATAGATCTTCCTAAAGGATCATATTTTTTTGATTACCAGTCTTTTCATCCGGAGGTTTCCACTAAGGAACCACTCCCTCTCCTGGATGGCCGGGTGCCTGATACCCGGAATACCCTCTTTTGGGCAGGCGATCTGCTGCTGGAGCAGGGAGGGCAGATGGAGATCCCTTTTCGGGCCCCGGCTGTATCTGGTAAATATGTGGTCCTGGTAAGGGGAGTTTCACCCAGCGGGGAAGTTTTCTCGGCTTCCACACAGTTCAGTGTGGAGTAGTGCTCTCAAATTTCAATATCTTTGCAGCTTCAGTATAGCATATGAAGGATTTCCAGGAAGATTTTCCACTGCACGCTTTCTATGGGGATATTCACTCAACCTACGACAGGGTGAACCGGATATTTACCTTTGGAAGGGACCGGTCATGGCGAAGGAGAGCAGCCAGGGAACTTCTTCAGAACAGACCGGGCAGGGTGCTGGATCTCTGTACCGGAACAGGCGATTTTGTGCTGGAGCTGGCCCACCAGTCAGCTCATGCCTCCAATGAAGTTGACCTGACCGGATTTGATTTTAGCAGTGATATGCTGAAGGAGGCCCAACGAAAGCAGAGTGAACCGCAAAACAGAAAGAGGCTCCCCCAGATTCGCTTTATTGAGGGTGATGCAGGAGAGATGCCCTTTGAGGATGACCATTTCGATTCCATGGGGATCACCTTTGGCATCAGGAACCTGGTGTATGAGAATTCCAATGCTTCAAAGCACCTTTCGGAGATGAAGAGGGTGCTGCGACCCGGTGGACAACTGGTGGTACTGGAGAGCAGCAAGCCGAAAAGTCCGCTCTGGAGGTTATTCAACGATTTTTACCTCCGTTTTATACTTCCATACCTGGGAGGATTGATATCGGGCAACCTGAAAGCATATCAATATCTGTCCCGCTCTTCCAAAAACTACTACACCATCGGCGAGATGGGAGTGCTTCTGGAGGTGGCCGGGTTCAAAATGATCCGAAGCAGATCACTCTTCCTGGGTTCGGTGATGTTGCTGGTACTGGAGAAGAGATAGCAGGGAACTCCCATATAGTTTTTTTTAATGCCTGTGTATTGTAATCATAAAAAACTATATGTACGTTTGGAGAAAGAGAACCACAGGATGACCATTGATGAGTTAAACAGGGCGTGCAGGAATACCTTTATGGAGCTGCTTGGCATCGAATTCACAGCCGCCACAGAGAGCACCCTTGAGGCCAGGATGAAAATCACCCCCAGGTTATACCAGCCCATGGAGGTGGTGCATGGAGGAGCCCTGATCTCCCTTGCTGAGAGTGTGGGAAGTGCAGCTTCTTACCTGCTGGTGGATCCGGACCATTTTAATGTACTGGGCAGCGTGGTCAACAGTCAGCATTTAGCCCCTGCCAGGAAAGGAACCCTTTTTGCAAAGGCCACTCTGGTTGTAAAAGCTGATTTTAAACATATCTGGGATGTAACAATTAAGGATGATGAAGACAAACTTATTTCCATCAGCCGTGTTACCAATAGTATTAAACCAAGAAAGCCGGAAGCAGCAGGCTGAACAACCATTATGAACAAAGGTCTTATAGCTATCCATAACGCCTCTATTGCCAAAAATCTCCCTTTTGTAACCTTTCGTCTGCCTCAGCAGGAGCATTCCACCACCTATATTCAGACCACTCCGGGAAATGTAGAGTGGAAAACGATCAGGGATATTTCCGGGGAGACCGGCTTTATCATGGCACCCTTCGAT
>JAGLTY010000174.1 GCA_023135025.1 Bacteroidales bacterium
TGAAATTGTTTTTTCACGCCAACCCACGGGGTCATCAAACAACTCTTTATCGTGAGCCAATATTTCATTGAATTTATTTTTGAAATCGTCTGATTTAAGAAAAACGGCACAGTCAGCATCATTCATCAGATAATGTAAATCGTAAAAGTGCCTGATTCTTTTTGAAATACTTTCTACCGGATTTTTATCAAAAGAAAATCGAATGAGTGATACCAATTTCTCTAACAAAGTTTGTTCTTTATGTAACACATTGATTTGAAAAGGCTGCAAACTATATTGTTCAATGATTTCTTCATTGTCTGTTTGTGTTAAGAAATCATGTATAAGGCTTTTTACAGTACGCGGCTGATAAGGAAACGGATTAGCAAAAGAGTTAATCTCGACAATAAGCTTATTATTTTTGTTTTTTGCATCAATACTTGCATATTCATGAACAGATTTCCGAAACTTTGACCCCTTGCTGGTTACTCCTTCCATTTGAATTTCGTTAAGTTCACTGGTCATTCCCTTTTCTATCGTTCTGATGATGTTTTTTATTACATTCCCCGAATTATTATTTTCGTGAATAATGGCAATATCTACATCCTCAGAAAAATTATCACGAGTTGTGATAATTATACAGATTGCTATAGATGAACTTAAGAGAAGAATCCGACATGAATAATTACTCTTTCTCTTCAATCACCACAAAAACATCCTCGTTACTCTTCTTCATCAGGAACTGTTCGCGGGCGTATTTCTCCAGGTTCTCCTTGTTGGTGGTTAGTTCGTTCAGGCGGGCCGAATCCTTCTGGATCTGCTCCTGGTAGTACTCCCTGTCATCCTCCAGCTGCCTGATCTCCGATCCCATCCTGATGCGGTCGACCATATTGTTCTGGTCAAAAAAGAGCATCCAGATGGCAAACACCGCAATGGTCAGCACATACTTGTTCCTGAGCCAGGGCCATATCTTCCCGAAGAACCGTTTCATGCAGTAAAAATATAGAAAAATGAGACTCCCTTCATACCCACCACAAAGAGACTATCAACATTTATGGAGTAGGCTTTACCCTACTCCTCCTCCATAAATGGGTACCTGTAGTCTTTCGGGGGAACAAAGTTCTCCTTGATGGTCCTGGGTGATACCCAGCGCAGCAGGTTGATCATGGAGCCTGCTTTGTCGTTGGTTCCCGATCCGCGGGCTCCTCCGAAGGGCTGCTGTCCCACCACGGCACCAGTAGGCTTGTCGTTGATATAGAAGTTCCCGGCACAGTTGGACAACTTTTTGGTCAGGTACTCGATGGCATACCGGTCCTGGGCAAAAATAGCTCCTGTAAGTGCATACATGGAAGTGTCGTTGAGAATATCAACTGTTTCGGGGATCTTGTTGTCGTCATAGACATAGAGGGTCAGTACCGGTCCGAACAGCTCCTCTTCCATGGTAATGTATTTTGGATTGTGGGCCTGAATAACAGTAGGTTCAATAAAGTAGCCCTCCGTTTTATCATAGCCACCACCCATGATCACATCAGCGTCTTTATCCTCTTTTGCCCTGTCGATATATCCGGCCAGTTTATCAAATGTGGTTTCATCAATGACTGCATTGAAGAAATTGTTAAAGTCTTCGGGTGGCCCCATTTTGATTCCTTTTACCATGTTCTCCATCTGCTTGCGCACTTCGGGCCACAAGCTTTCAGGGATATAGGCCCTGGAGGCTGCGGAACATTTCTGACCCTGGTACTCAAAGGCACCCCTGACCATGGCCACAACCAGCGCTTCAATGTCGGCTGTCGGATGGGCGAATATAAAGTCCTTCCCACCGGTTTCGCCCACAATGCGCGGGTACGATTTGTACCTTTCAATGTTGCCCCCGATGGTTTTCCACATGTGCTGGAATACCCCGGTGGAACCGGTGAAATGGATTCCGGCAAAATCGGCATGGGAGAAAATCTCATTCCCGGCTACGGGCCCGGAGACAAACATCAGGTTGATGACACCCGCAGGAACTCCGGCCTCCATAAATGCATCCATCAGTACTTTTGCTGAATACACCTGTGTGTTGGAGCACTTCCAGACCACGGTGTTCCCCATCAAAGCAGGGGCAGAAGGCAGGTTGCCGGCAATGGAGGTAAAATTAAAGGGAGTCAGCGCAAATACGAATCCTTCCAGTGGACGCTGTTCCACCCGGTTCCAGATTCCTTCGGACGAGATAGGCTGCTGCTCATAGATCTCGGTCATGTACTTCACATTGAAACGCAGAAAGTCTGCCATCTCACAGGCACTGTCTATCTCGGCCTGCATGACATTCTTCGACTGCGCAAGCATGGTGGCAGCATTCACTGTGTCGCCATAGGGCCCTGCGATCAGGTCGGCCGCTTTGAGGAAGATCGCTGCACGATGCTCCCAGGAGAGTGCCGCCCACTTCTCTTTGGCTTCCAGCGCAGCCTTAATGGCCATCTGCACATGGCTTGCATCACCTTTGTGGTAATGCCCCAGCAGGTGCTTCCTCTCATGAGGAGGATGAATGGAGACAAGGTTATCGGTTCTGACCTCTTTACCCCCGATAATCATGGGGATATCCAGTACCTGTGACCTCAGTCGTTCAATTTCTTTCTTTAAATCGGCACGCTCCCTTGTTCCCGGAGCATAATCCCTTATCCGCTCATTCACGGGTTCCGGTACATTAAAAATCCCTTTTGTCATAACTTTTTTCTTTATAGACTGTATGATTTTGGCGGCAAATATAGCTCCTTTGGCCTCATTCTGCTACATATTTTACAGCAGACCGGAAAACAAGAACGCGCTTTCAGACCGCAAAAACAGTGGGTTTTATCATATTTTGAATGAAAAGGAGCGCCACAGAAATGTTGCACAGCAGAAAATGGATGGAAGGGGGTAAGAATGGGTAGAAACAAGATACAAATTCGGGCATGAACCGGGTGTGAACAAATCTCATATACAGTTGTTATTTTTAACGAATCTAAGTAACAGCCTATTTTACCATTTAAACTCCAAATAATATGTCTTTCAAATTACCCGATTTAAGCTACGACTATAACGCACTGGAACCTTACATTGATGCCAGAACCATGGAGATTCATCATTCGAAGCATCATGCAGCATATACTGCCAACCTGAACAAAGCCGTGGAAGGTACGTCGCTGGAAGGAAAATCGATCGAAGAGATCTTTGCCGGAATATCTGCCCATCCTGCAGCTGTAAGGAACAACGGGGGTGGTTTCTTCAACCACAACGTATACTGGTCGGTGATGGGACCGGGCGGTGGGGGAGAACCCACAGGCGAACTACTTGAGGCGCTCAATGGCTCCTTTGGATCATTTGCCGATTTCAAATCGAAGTTCAGCACTGCTGCTGCCACCCGTTTTGGCTCTGGCTGGGCCTGGCTGGTGAAGCAGGCCGACGGCTCGCTGGTGGTCAACTCCACTCCCAACCAGGACAATCCGCTGATGGACCTGGCCGAGGTAAAAGGAACTCCCCTGCTGACCATCGATGTATGGGAACACGCCTACTACCTGAAGTACCAGAACCGCAGACCCGACTATGTGGAGGCATTCTGGAACGTGATCAACTGGGAAGAGGTTGCCAGGCGGTTCAAATAGAAGAGAGAGAAAATATTAGTTAGGTGTATGTTCAGAGGCGCTCCTTTTTGGGGTGCCTCTATTTTTGTGTTCTGTAAATTGTTTGTTTTTCGATCTTTATTATGTTTGCTTTTCAATCTTTTTTCTTAACTTTGAGGAAAACATGGCCGCATGAACAGACAACTGACACCTCAGCAATTGGGAAAGAAACTGAAAGGTATCCGGATGGAAAGTGGCTTTTCGCAGGAGGATATCGCCAGGATGCTGCAGATTTCCAGGTCATCTGTGGTGCAGATTGAGAAAGGGAACCGACAGATCTCCGCAATTGAATTAAGCATGCTTTCGGAAGCCCTTGGTTTCTCTGCAGATGAATTCCTTTCAGCGGAGTATGAGGCTTCGACTACGATGAGTATCGTCGAAGAACCCGATGTTGAGACTGATTTGGAGGTAATGAGAGATTCAGTTCCCAAGTTGAAAAGGGCAAAGCTGGAAACGGTGATTCTCTATATCACAGGCAGATGTGGTGCACTACCGAGGATGGATGTCAACCTGCTTATAAATCTGCTTTATCTCTGTGATTTCAACCATTATGAGCTCCATGAGGAGCAGCTTACAGGTCTGCTCTACACTAAACAGACATATGGCCCATCCCCTGAAAATATCAACGGAATCCTGAAAGAGATGGAAAAGGATGGCAAATTACAGAGGTTCAAAGGCAACTACAAAGGCATTCCGCTTATCAAGTACCTTCCTGGTGTTCATGCCAACCTGATGAACCTGAGCGCAGCTGAAAAGGAGGTGATAGACCGGGTGCTTGAGCAGTTCTCTCACTGGCCAGCCAGCGCGCTTAACGCTTATACTCGGGATGAAATGCCTCTGAAGGCAACGAAACAGGGAGAGGCGATTGGTTATGAACTTGCCTTTTACCGGGAACAGGGACACTCAGTAAGAATCTATGATGATGACTGGTACAAAGATGAACTTTGATGAAATCATTGAATTCAGGAAGGACCAGAAGAAACTAGCTAAAAGATACCGAAGCCTGCCTGATGACCTGGAGGAGGTGAGAAAAATTCTGTCAACCAGACCCGATGCTAAACCTCCCTATAGTTATAGAATAGAGGGGCTTAAAATAAAGTCTTGCATGATTAAGGTTCGGAAAATAAGTTGCAAAAGTCTGAAAACACGCGGAGTGAATTCCGGCCTCCGGCTAATTTATGCCTACTTCAAAAAGGAATCCAGGATTGTTTTTATTGAGCTCTATCATAAAAGCGACAAGCCTGGAGAGGACCGGAACAGGATCTTAAAATATTTTAAATAGAGGTTCACCCCCCCCTCCCGTCAGACGGTTGGGGGCGTCTCTTTTTTTTTCACAAATCCACCTTTCTCAACTCCCTTCTTTCAAACAGATAAAAATTCGTCAACTTCAGATATTCCATGAAAACTTCCTCCATGTCATTCCTGTGCCTCCACCACTTTTCGGCATGAAATTTACTGTAGCTGCTCGGAATGCAGTAAAGAGCAACCGGCTCTTCAAAGGGTGTGAACGCGGCTTTGAAAATCTTGAATGCCCGGCGGGTGTGCTCAGCGGAAGAGACCAGAAGCAGTGTATCAATGCCGGTCTGAGTGACCAGGTAATCTCTTGTTATC
>JAGLTY010000175.1 GCA_023135025.1 Bacteroidales bacterium
AGGCAATCCATGGGAGATCCCTTTTTCTTCACGGACTCCCGTAGTGCAGTCATCACGATTCATGAAAAGGAGTTTGGAGAGCAGCAGCTCAGGTATGATGTATTTAACCAGAAACTTGTACTGGATTACAGGGACCTCTATGGAGCTACCTCTAGCCTGGTACTGAGGAACGAGTGGGTAGAATCATTTGCCTTTGCGCGACACCGTTTTATGAAGATGCAGGGTCCTGAAGGCGAAGACGGTTTTTTCCAGCTTGTGACCGATGGCCCTATTGCATGTGTATACAAATGGAGCAAGAATCACCAGCTCAACCTCACTTCAGGAGTGCAAAGTTACTACTTCACCGAACCTGTAAAGGAGTCGTTCCTGCTGATCGACGGGCAGTTCTACCCCTACAGGAACAACAGCTCCTTCCTGAAGGCATTTGACCCTGAAATTCAGAAACCGGTCAAGCAATTTATGAGGCAATCGAAGATAAAAGTGAAAAAAGCAGCTGATTCACAAATTCGCCATTTAGTCGAATACTGTAATTCTCTTTCCCATGAAGATTCGTAAACTCTTATTGATTCCATCCATTTTGCTCTCTGCGGTTTTAATGGCCCAGGAAGGAGGGGAGCAGGTGAATATACGGATCTCCGGGGAGGGGTTTGACCGTTTTGTAGAACAGGTTGAGGCCCAGACCGACCTGGTGATCTACTATAACAGTGAGTGGTTTACAGGACGAAGTTTCTCCTATGAGGCTGATTCGGTCGGGGTAGATGATGCCATTTACGAGGTGTTAAAAGGAACTGGTCTCCACTTCAACAGGATAGGGTCGGTCCGTTATATCATTTTACCCGAAAAGCGTCTGAGTATGAGCCTTCCCGTCATCTCTTCTGATACGGGAAAATACAGGGAGACTGAGGAGGGTGAGGCCTATATGGGGGTCAAGGATGATCTCTACCTGACAGGGATTCGCCCCGAAAAGATGGTTCGGACCATAGAGGTGGGTGAACGAGGCGCATCACTTGCACGGGGTGTGGCCAGAGTAAAGGGAAAACTGGTAAACCTGGACAATGGAGAACCAGTGATGGGTGCCACCATGGTGGACATGGGGTCGGGGAAGGGCGCTGTTTCGGACCAGAATGGGAATGTGACCATGGCGCTGAAGCCAGGGAGCCACGCCATGCGATTTAGTTTTATCGGGATGGAGAGTGTGAATGTGACCATGGAGGTTCATTCAGATGGAGATTTCCGGGTAGAGATGCAGCCGGCAGTCATTGCCCTGGATGAAGTGCAAATCATGGGCGAACTGTACCGTGAGATCAATACCACCGATATTGGCGTAGAGCGCTTTAGCATGAACTCCCTGAAGCAGGTACCCGTATTCATGGGCGAACGTGATGTGATCAAGATATCTAAATTGCTTCCAGGGATAACCAGTGCGGGTGAAGCTTCGGTAGGGGTGAACGTAAGGGGCGGTAATGTGGACCAGAATATCTTTTACATTAACCGGATGCCGGTATACAATACCTCCCACCTCTTTGGATTCTTTTCGGCTTTTAACTCCGATATGATCAGGGACTTCTCCATCTACAAGGGAAATGTGCCGGTGAACTATGGGGGCAGGCTCTCGTCGGTCTTCAACATTCTGACCCGCAAAGGGAATAACAGATCTTTTACGGCACATGCCGGGATCAGTCCGGTGTCGGCCCATGCTACTGTGGAGGGGCCCATTCGTAAGGACCACTCCTCCTTTCTGATCAGTGGACGCTCCTCATATTCGGACTGGATCCTGAACAAGATGGAGGACCCCCTGATTCGTGACAGTGATGCGTTTTTTTATGATTTTGCAGGATCATTGAACTTCCAGCCAAGCGAAAAAAACACATTCAATCTCTTTTACTACCAGAGCTATGATAAATTCAGGTACAGTAACCTCAGCAACTATGAGTACGCCAACCGGGGCGCTTCTGCCAGCTGGGAAAGACATATCTCCCCGGCACTCACATCCAAGGTAACCGGCACCACCTCTACTTACAAGTTTGCCAATACGGATCAGAGTGAAATATCCAGGGCCTATACCCATGAGTACATGCTGAATCACAATGAGCTGCTGGCTGAATTTGATTGGGTACCGTCCATGAAACACAGGATTGATTTTGGAGCCAGCCTGATCTATTACCGGCTCGATCGGGGTACTGTGGAACCCTATGGTGCAGCATCGATCCGGAACAGGGTGGACCTGGGATTTGAACAGGCAGTGGAGGGAGGCGTTTTTGTCAGCGACAACTTTGAGATCAACGACTGGCTCACTCTCTATGCGGGAGTGCGATACAGTTTCTACTCTATGCTGGGGCCGCAATTGGTGATGCTTTATGAGGAGGGAAAGGCAAAATCGGAAAATACCATTGTCGATTCGCTGGCTTACGGTGATTTTGAACCGGTCAGTTTTCATTCGGGACCTGAATTTCGTACAGCAGTGAATATGAAAGCGGGGCCCAATACCTCTTTTAAGTTCTCCTTTAACCAGATGCGACAGTACCTCTTTATGCTGAGTAATACGGTGACCATCTCTCCAACCGACCAGTGGAAGCTGTCAGATTACCATATCGATCCCCAGTCCAGTTACCAGCTTACGGGAGGAGTCTACCATATCTTCCCAAAATTGGGACTCTCCTCATCGGTGGAGCTCTATTACAAATACTCCACCGACATTGTTGAATATAAGGATGGAGCAGATTTTATCACCTCTCCATTAACCGAGACGGTGGTTCTGCAGGGACTTCAAAATGCGTATGGACTGGAGTTTATGCTGCAGAAAACCTCGGGCAGGCTTGATGGCTGGATCAGCTATACCCTCTCCCGATCGGAGATGCTGGTTCGCGGGGAGGCTGATTTTGAATCGATCAATAACGGCGATCCCTATCCCTCCAATTTCGACAGGCCCCATGTACTCAATGTGGTGGCCAATTACAGCATTAACCGCAGGTTTTCTGTTAGCTCAAACATGGTCTATATGTCGGGCCGTCCCGTCACCTATCCCACTTCGCTCTATTATATCAACAATGTTGCCTACATCGATTACTATGCCCGTAACCAGTTCAGAATCCCGGATTATTTCAGGATCGACCTCTCCCTGAATATTGAAGGGAACCTGAAAGCTGATAAATTCATGCACTCTACATGGAGCTTGAATGTTTACAATCTGCTGGGCAGGAACAATCCTCAAAGTATCTATTTCACACCGCATGAATACTTTATCAAGGGTTACTCTTTTTCGGTGATCGGTGTTCCTGTATTTACCATCTCCTGGAATGTCAAACTGGGCAACTATGAGAGTCATTAGGGGGAAGGCTTACATATTTATCCTGCTGTTTCTTTCAGGTTGCGTTGAGCGCTATTACCCGGGGGCAGATGAGATCTTTACCGGTACACTGGTGATCAATGCCTCATTAACCAGCATCCCGGGGATTCAGACCATCCAGATCTCCAGGTCGGACGGATTGCTCTACCCGGAATTTATTCCCGAGTCGAGCTGCGTGGTGGAGGTGGAAAACCAGCTGGGAGAGCAGCTCTCTTTTTCGGAATCGACGCCCGGATATTACAGCGCTGATGTTCCCGAAGGGTTCATGAGGATTGGTGATCAATACATGCTAAGGGTGGTTACCTCAAATGGGAATATCTATCTTTCTGATTACTCCCGTCTGAAGCCTCCCACAGCCATTGACAATATCTATTTTGAAATGGAGTCCTATCCCACTATCGATCCGGAAGTTTCCATCGATGGCATCCGGTTCTACATCGATTTTAAGATTGATGCTGATTCATCCGAATTTATGCGATGGGAGCTGTTGGAGACCTATGAATTTCACAATCCCAATTATGAGGGGTTTATCTACAGTTTTGACCGGGTGCTACGGCCACTCCCCGATAGTCTGGATGACCGTCAGTGCTGGATCACCGGACATGTGAATGCCATTTACACCCTGGATGCAGCAAATTTGACAAGTCCCAGTTACAACTATATGCCGCTCCATTTTGTCTCCAATGAGACCCAGCGCCTGAGCTATGGGTACAGCCTGCTGGTGAGGCAACATGCCATGGATGCACCCTCCTTCCGGTACTGGGATGAACTAAAGAAAAACTCACATTCGCAGAGTGGTTTATATGACCGTCTGCCCTCCATGACCCCTGGTAACATCAGCAATGTGGATGATCCGGATGAGCGGATTCTCGGTTTTTTCGGGGTCTCGGGGGTTACTGAAAAGCGCCTGTTTGTAAAGGAGGTTGAAGGATTAAAGAAATATGATGTGAGGTTCTGCTTCCCCTATCCCGAAATGCCCCGATTCAGGTATCTGATGACAGCCGACCTGCCGGTCTACTGTTCCAGGGCGATCGATCCTGAAACCGGGGTTCAGCATTACGGTGAGACCGTTCATGAATGTCTCGACTGCAGGGTTCGTAAAGGGAGTGCAGGCGATCCTCCAGATTATTGGCCAATAGATTGAAAGATATGAGATACAAAACCATATGTACAGCAGTGTTGCTTGGAGTGGGACTCCTGCTCGGAGCCCAGATTCAGCAGGAGGGACTGTTATTGCTTACCGACAGGGGGCACTATATCAGTGGCGAAACCATCAATTACAGGGCTTTCTACAGGAAACCTGCTGCGAGCAGTGGAGTGGAGTGGAGCCGTGTTCTTTATGTGGAGCTGATCCTGCCCAATGGAACCCCTCTTGTGCAGGGCAAGGTAACAATTGATACCTCAGTAGCTACCGGGACAGTTGCCATACCTGAAGGCCTCTCCTCCGGCACCTACTATCTGAAGGCCTACACCCGCTGGATGCGGAAGTGCGGGCCAGAGGGATTTGTATATACCTCACTCCGGATCTACGATCCTTTCATTGAGCAGGTCCTCCCGGTGGATTCTCTTGGATGGGAGCCGAAACCTGCCGGACAACTGCTGAACCAGGCGGAAACACATTCTCCCGAGATGCTGGAGTGTCTGCTGGAACAGGAGACCTACCGGACCCGTGAAGAGGTTGTGGCAGATCTGAAATGGAAATTTCCATATGCGCCCTCAGATCTGTCAGTGAGTGTGGCCAGGGCAGGGCTTCATGGAAACCAGTCCTATTTTCGACCCGGGTGTCCTGTGAATTTGAAGGGCACTTCTGAGATTCTTCCTGAGACCCAGGGGCTTTCTCTGACGGGCCAGGCGGTTAGCTCCTCCGACGGACCAA
>JAGLTY010000176.1 GCA_023135025.1 Bacteroidales bacterium
CTTGAAGAGGAGTTTGAGGATCTTCCGGGACGCATTGTCGAATTCGAGGGGAACTTCTATACCAGCGAAAATGTAACCTACATGGAGGAGATCGTACTGGATTACAGGCACCGGTTCTTCTCCGTTGAATTTGCGGCCCTCAACAACCTGCAAACAGGCGATCTGCACTACAGCTACATCATGGAAAACCTGGAAACGGACTGGAACAATGCCGGAACCCGGAACTATGTCTCCTATACCAATATGAAAGCAGGTACCTATCTGCTAAAAGTCGTAGCTGAAAATACGGATGGATACAAAAGTGACCCTCCTATGCAGTTGCGTATTATCATCACTCCGCCCATCTGGTTATCGTGGTGGTTTATCCTGCTGGAGATATTGGTTTCGACAACCATTGTGGTGATGATCTATATTTACCTTTTGAAATCGCGGACCAACCGCCTCCTGAAGCATCAGAATCAACAGATCAGCCTGGCCAACGAAGCGTTGCGAAAATCAGAAAAGAACCTGATGGAACTCAATGCCACCAAGGACAAGTTCTTCTCCATTATCTCACATGACCTGAAGAATCCATTTTCGAGCCTGCTCTCCATCAGCGACCTGATGGTCGATAGTTTTGATGATACCGAAAAAGAGGATCATAAAGCCGGATTTAAAAAGATCAACCAGTCGGTAAAACATCTGCTCGACCTGCTGGAGAACCTGCTCACCTGGTCCAGATCACAACGCGGAAGGATTAAATACGACCCGGTAAGGTTCAACCTGAGTACCCTGGTACAGGAGAACATCAACCTGCACAGACTGCTGGCCGAGAAGAAAGGAATTATGTTGCTCTCTTCAGAGCAGGATGAGGTCTTTGCCTATGGCGACAGGGATATGATCAACAGTGTTATCCGTAACCTGGTGACCAACGCAGTCAAGTTCACCGAAAGGGACAGGAAAGTAGAGATTCAATTAAAGCCCGGGGAGAAGGAGATTGAAGTGAGCATCGTGGATGAAGGGATCGGGATCACATCAGAGCAACTGGCAAAACTATTCCGGATCGATGAAAAATTTAAATCCACAGGGACAGCAGGAGAGAAAGGCACGGGTCTAGGTCTGATAATCTGCAGGGAATTTGTAGAGAAAAACGGAGGAGAAATCACCGTTCAAAGTGCCCCCGGAAAAGGCTCTGTATTTAGCTTTACAGTACCCATTGCAAACTGATCGTTGCCAAAGCAATCATAATACTGTAAATTTGCCCCGAACTTTATCTGAAAAAACCATGATCAGATCCATGACCGGCTACGGGAAAGCCGAATGTCTGCTTGCCGACAAGAAACTGACCATAGAAATTAAATCCCTCAACAGCAAACAGTTGGACACCAACGCTCGTCTACCCTCCCTCTATAGGGAGAAGGAGTTGGAGGTCCGTCAGCTGATCGCATCAGAACTGAAAAGAGGCAAGGTGGAGTGCACCTTCTACTATGAACTCTCCGGTGAGACAGCCCCTGGCACCATTAATGAGCCAGTGGTTAAGGACTATTATCAACAACTCTATAAGATCTCCGGCGAACTGGGGCTCCAGTCTTCGCTGGAGCTGTTTAGTACCGTTATGAGAATGCCGGATACGATCCGGACCGAAAAACCTGAACTTGAAGAGACGGAGTGGGAAGCGGTGAAGGAGGCCCTGAATCAGGCTGTGGACAATGTGAATATTTTCAGGAGCCAGGAGGGAAAATCATTGGATGTTGATCTGCGTCAAAGGATTGACGCCATCACCCGGAAACTGGAAAAAGCGGGGAGCTATGAGAAGGAGCGAATAGACCTGGTCAGAGAGCGTATCGGAAAGCACCTGGAGGAGTTTAGTAATAAAGATACCGTTGATGAGAACCGGTTTGAACAGGAGCTCATTTACTATATTGAAAAGCTGGATATCTCCGAAGAGAAGGTCAGGCTGGCCAACCATTGCAACTACTTTCTGGAGACCCTGGAGGATCAGAACCCCGCAGGGAAGAAACTGGGATTCATCTCCCAGGAGATGGGCAGGGAGATCAATACGCTGGGTTCCAAAGCCAACCACAAAGAGCTTCAAAAGCTGGTTGTAGAGATGAAAGATGAGCTTGAACGGATCAAGGAGCAGGTCCTTAATGTACTGTAATGAAGGGGAAATTATTAATCTTCAGCGCACCATCCGGTGCCGGCAAATCTACCATCGTGCAGCACCTGATGAAACAGAACCTGGGGCTGGAATTCAGCATATCAGCCACATCCCGTAAGCCCAGGGAGGGTGAGGCAGATGGCATGGAGTACCACTTCATCTCTCCCGAAGAGTTTCGCAAGAAGATTAGTGAACATGCCTTTATCGAATGGGAAGAGGTTTATCCGGAGCAGTACTATGGCACACTGTACAGCGAAGTGGATAGAATCTGGAAACGGGGCGACCATGCCATCTTTGATATTGACGTGGTGGGAGGAATGAACTTGAAAAAGAGATATGGAGAGAGGGCCTGTGCCATTTTTATACAACCCCCTTCCCAGGAGGTGCTGGAACAGCGATTGCGTTCAAGGGGTACAGATGATGAAGCCTCCCTCCGAAAAAGACTGGGGAAAGCCATGCATGAAATAGAGCATGCCTCCCGGTTCGACCATATCGTGATAAACGACTCCCTGGGAAAGGCCCTGGCAGAAGCAGAAAAAATTGTAAAAGATTTCCTGGCCCTATGATCACCGGACTCTACTTTGGCTCTTTTAATCCCGTTCATATCGGGCACCTGGCCATAGCCAACTTTATGGTTGAGTTCAGTGATCTGGAACAGTTATGGTTCGTGGTGAGTCCGCAAAACCCGTTGAAAGAGAAAAAAAGCCTGCTTCAGGACTATCACCGACTTGAGATGGTACGGCTGGCAGTGGAGGATGACGACCGTTTCAGGGCCTCAGATATTGAGTTCAAGCTTCCCACCCCCTCCTACACCATCGATACCCTGGCCTATCTTGAAGAGAAAAATCCGGGGAGAGAATTTCAACTGGTAATGGGAGGCGACGGCCTGCGCACCTTTCATAAATGGAAACATGCCAACCTGATCGTGGATAAGTACCACCGGCTCATCTACCCCCGGCCCGGCACAGATTTAGAGGCCGCCTCACGGCTACCCAACGCCACCCTGGTGAATGCTCCAATGATGGAGATCTCCTCCAGCTTTATCCGGCAGGCCATCAAAGAAGGAAAAGATGTTCGCCACCTGGTCCCGGCAAAAGCATACACCTATATGCGCGAGATGCACTTTTACGAGCAGTAATCTGTGACTTTCATAGGTGAGTTTCGTATCTTGGTGTAACTCAAAATCCCAGGCCACATGAAATCACTTTACTACCTTACGACAATCCTGTTGCTGATCTTTGTATTACCAAAAGTGAATTCCTACTCGCAGGAAATTGCTGACAGCGCATCCCTCTGGGTGGTTGAGACAGAGGATGGAAATACATTCATAGGCAGCATTGTGGAGGAAAACGATAATAAGTTAATCCTTCTGACTGAAATATATGGTCAGATTCACCTTCCATTAACTCAGGTTAAAATAAAAAAGGTACTGAAGCTATCAAAGCTGATTGAGGGAGAACACTGGTTCAGTAATCCACATGCTACACGATATTTCTTCGGGACCAATGGTTATGGCCTACGAAAAGGGGAAGCCTATTATCAGAATACCTGGATCTTATACAACCAGATTAGTTATGGAATCACAGACCATATTACCATTGGAGGTGGCGTTGTTCCCCTCTTCCTTTTTGCAGGGGCACCTACACCGGTCTGGATCACTCCCAAGGTAGCCATTCCCATAGTGAAAGATAAACTCAACCTGAGCGCAGGGCTCTTCTTAGGCCATGTCCTTGGAGAAGGCGTTAATTTTGGAATTGGTTATGGGGCATTTACTGTGGGCGACAGAGATAACAATCTTACCCTGGGTGCAGGCTGGGCCTATGCAGATTCGGATTGGGCCAAAGCACCTACCCTGACACTTTGCGGTATGACCAGGGTGGGGAGAAAGACCTACCTTCTCACCGAGAACTACTACATTGGCATCTCAGAGGGCTCTTCACTCGGCATCCTGTCTGCCGGTGGCCGGAGCGTACAAAAAAGGCTTGCAGTTGATTACGGTCTTATAATTCCTATCGGAGCAGATCTGGGAACCTTCATAGCAATTCCCTGGTTGGGAATTGCCATACCTTTTGGGAACATGCAACAATAGCAATCTATCTTACAAGAGGAAGATCAGGCAGTCAGTTTGGCTTCCTTGACGATCTCCATACCCCGTTGAATTGCCTTTTCATTGATGGGAATCAGGTGATGGTGCCTTTCAGGAAGGGATTTACGAAGCCCCTTGATCACATTGTCAAAATCGACCACCGGATTTACCTTGATATAGGCCCCGAGCACCACCATATTAAAGGTGATGGGCGACTTCATACGAACTGCCTCCTCGGTGGCTTCGACCTGGAAGATACGAATATCGTTCCGCTCGGGATGGCGGGTGATACCATTTGGATCGTATATCATCAGCCCCCCCGGTTTCACCATGGATTCAAACTTATCCACCGATTGCTGATTGAGCAGGATGGCCGTATCAAAACTCTGCAGCACAGGTGAACTGACCCGGTCGTCACTCAAAATCACAGTAACATTGGCGGTACCTCCACGCATTTCGGGACCGTACGATGGCATCCAGCTTACCTCCTGGTCCTGCATCATCCCGGAGTAGGCCAGGATCTTACCCATGGAGAGGACTCCCTGTCCCCCGAAACCTGCAATAATGATCTCTTCCGTCATATCTAATAACTATTAACGATTAACCAATTTCCCATCTACCTTAATATCCCCCATTGGATAGAATGGAAACATATGCTCCTCCATCCAAATGTTGGAATCATTGGGAGTCATTTTCCAGCCCGAATTGCAATTGGATACAAATTCAATAAATGAAACTCCCTTCTTCTCCTTCTGCATCTCCAGAGCCTTCCGGATCGCCTTTTTAGCTTTTCGCACCGGCCCCGGCTTATGAACGGCCTGGCGGGTGACATAATGGACGCCCTCAAGTTGTGCAATCAGCTCAGTGATCTTATAGGGTGGACCCATGGTCTCATTGTTCCGTCCATATGGTGAAGTAGAAGATTTCATCCCCTCCAGGGTGGTGGGCGCCATCTGCCCCCCGGTCATCCCATAAATTC
>JAGLTY010000177.1 GCA_023135025.1 Bacteroidales bacterium
TTATCTTCCAGACTTTCAACCTGCTTCCCAGATATACCGCACTGGAGAATGTGATGTTGCCCCTGATCTATGCAGGTGTTCCCAAATCGGAACGTGCAGAAAAGGCAAAAACTACGCTCGCTGATGTGGGGCTGGCTGACCGGATGGATCACAAACCCAACGAGTTGTCGGGTGGACAGAGACAGCGGGTAGCGGTTGCCCGTGCATTGGTGAATGACCCCTCCATTATCCTGGCCGACGAGCCAACGGGAAACCTGGATTCGAAAACCTCAATGGATCTCATGAAGCTATTTGGTCAAATCCACGCGAGGGGAAATACAATTATCCTGGTGACTCATGAAGAGTCCATTGCCCGGTATGCACACCGGATCATTCGGTTGCTGGACGGGGAGGTCGATAAGATAGAGATCAATAAAAATCCAGAGAAATAAAGAGATCGGGCATCTATACCAAAGGAGGAGATAAGGGTAAAACTTCCCTTATTGGCGGAAGGCGCGTACCCAAGTATCATTCCCGCATCGAAGCGTATGGTACAGTGGACGAACTGATGGCCCATACCACCATGTTACGCGACCTTGTAAAGGATGTGCAGATCCGGGATGAGCTGTTAACCATTCTGAATATCCAGATGGCGACTGCTTCGGTACTGGCCGCCGATTGTGATGATTGTCCCCTCGAGATCCCTGTGGTGGGGGATGAACAGGTCTCCTTTCTGGAAACAAAGATTGATGAAATGGACGCTTCACTGGAACCGCTCACATCGTTCGTTATACCGGGTGGAGACCCGGCCGTATCGCAGGCTCACATAGCGCGGACTGTTTGCAGGCGGACCGAGCGGACTATCCTGAAGCTAGCTCAAGATGTTAATATTCAGGAGGATATCATTCGTTTTTACAATCGTCTTTCAGATTATTTTTTCGTTCTTTCCCGTAAAATTGCACACCTTTCCGGAGTAAGACAGGAACCTTGGAATCCCGGGTTGTAGGAATTGATTTTTTTTCTATATTTGCGGCTTTTAAAGGCAGCATTTTATATTAAATAAATACGTAGATGTACTGGACCCTGGAATTAGCCTCAAAACTTGAAGATGCACCCTGGCCTGCAACAAAGGAGGAGTTGATAGACTTCGCCATCAGATCAGGTGCACCCATGGAAGTAATTGAAAACCTGCAGGAGATTGAGGATGAAGGGGATGTTTATGAGAGCATAGAAGATATCTGGCCCGATTATCCCAGTAAAGACGACTTCTTCTTCAACGAAGATGAGTATTGATATAAATTTTCTGATCCTCTCTATTTCCAGATAAACACATCTTCCCAGGTTAGGGGGCGCCACTCCTCCAACCATTTGAAATCACTTAAAAGTGCTTCTTCGGCAGGAAACATGGAGAGGGGATAATATATCCCATCCGGCTGAGTGGTGTAAACAACCCTCGAAATCTGATTCTCCTTCAGGTAGATAGTCAAATCGGAACATACAGTTTTATTGGCTCCCACAATGACATCCTGATCAGTGGCATAGTAGATGGTTTGTCCGTTTCCCGACACCAGGATCCTCTCCAGCTTATTCTCTTTAAAGAAGCCGGTCATCTCTTTACCTCTCATCTGGTCAAAACTTACAGAATCTTTCTGGGAGGCGACGAAAGCTACCCCGTTGAGTTGCATCCGTTCCAGTTGCTGATCCACCATATAGAGCCTCATCTGACTGGCAGTTAGCTGGTTCTCGTCCGACCAGAGCACCGGATCCCCATAGAAATCGAAAACACTGTCAGCTTCCACATATACCAGTGAATCGCACATGACCTGTAGATCGGTCCGGTATATTTTCACCTTATAATAGGCCTTCAGGATTCTGCTCTGCTCCTCAAATTCCGGATTCTGCATGGAGTGCAGTGTATCGGCGTGAACATACATGGTATCGGATCCATCTATCTGTATCATCAGGGCACTGTCGGTGACCATGGCGCTCTCCTGATCGCTGTAATAGAGTCCGAAATTTCCCTTCAATGTCATATTCTCGGCTGTGTCGATCAGCTCTACATTGGAGTTGGCCCTTCCAAATCCCCGTTCAGCCTCATAGTAGAGGGTATCACCTTTCAGGATTCTGCCCGCCTCTTCCATATAGGCATGTTCGGTTACATAGGAGATATCCTGCCGCATGTCGTACCATCCGTTTTCACAATAGATATAGCGCTCGTCGCCGATGATTTCAGTGGGGCCGCTGAAGTACGAGATCTCCGTCTGGGTATCATACTTCATGCTGTCGGTATGGATGGTGTAGTCAGGATTGATGATTACCACACTATCCATGAAATAGAAAATTTCTGAATCGAGGATAAACCGCCCCCTGCCACTTGTGAGCCGGCTATCTTTCTGTGTCAGAATTCCGCCACCCATATAGTAGGCGATACCTGCACTCCGGTTGTAATTGAGGGAATCGGTGAGCAGGGTAATGTCTTTGTTCACCAGTTTAACATTGTTTCGGACTCTTGCAATCCTGGTGGCGCCATTATAATAGGCCAGATCGCCGGTGAGTGTAAGGGTATCGGCCTGCTGTATCTTTACATTGCCGAAGGCATCAACTGAAGATGTGCCAGGATAGAAATAGGCTGAATCACAGGTCATCACCACATCTTCGTGTTTCAGCCTCACATCGCCGATAAGCTTCCGGGCATCTTTCCCGATCTTCACATCAAAGGCCGTGAGGTCGGCATTGAGAATCTCAAGCGTGGTGACTTTCTGTCCCGATGCCAGCTGCAAAGGAGCCAGCATGCACAGCATAAGCAGGCTTAAACAGAGGAATCGCTTATGCCGGGAAAGGATCATTTCTGGTTGGCCAGCTGGCCTGAATTTCCACAATCCCTGTAGGCGGGATCTTTACGGATATAGGTGGACTCTTTCTTCTCTGCATACCAGGCCTTCATCACCTCGTTATTTTTATACATCAATGCCATATTCTGAAGCAGCATGTAATCCTGCTTCAGGTTGGCACGATGCGGCTCGGTCCTCGATTTCAGGAGGAGCATCTTGTAGCACATCTTATGGTTATGATCGGTCGATTCGTAGGGTTCAGTGAGATCATTCACCTCCATGTTCCGGATCATATAGTAATCCTTGGTGGGCAACTGGTCCAGTTCAAAGGTTGATGCCATTGTTTGCGGGTTTACGAGCAATCCACCGTTTACACTTGTCTGGGGGTCTTCAGAATATCGTTTCGCGGCCCAGTCGAATGAGATGGAGTCGGCCTCGATTACAGTTTTCAGACTATCCATTTTATGAATGGCCTTCTGCCTGGCATTGGCATCGGCCTTTGGATTCATCAGGATATGCCTGGTATTGGCCATGTCGCCCCGACGCTCCACCATCTGTATGATATGGTAGCCAAAAGAGCTCTCCACGATTTTGGATACCTGTTCGGGCTTCAGTGACCAGGCGGCATCGGCATATGCTTTATCCAGCTGGGAGCGCATCATGAATCCGATTTCGCCCCTGCGGGTGGCTTCAGGAGCCTCTGAATAGAGAATGGCCAGTGTTCCGAAATTCTCGCCCTCCTGAACACGTTTACGCAGTTCAAGCAGCCTCTCTTTTATCTCAAAAACAGCCTCGTCGCTGTAGTTGGGATAGGCCACTATCTGTGCCAGTTCCACCTCCGTGCTGATATAGGGGATGCTATCGGGATGCATGGAGCGGTAAAAACTTTTCACATCGGATGGTGTGGTGGTCACATCCTCGGTAATGGAGCTCCTTACCTGGTCAGTCACCATCTGTTCCTTGATCGCTTCCCGTAAATCGTCCTTGATATCGAAGATCGATTTATTGAAATAGTCTTCCATTTCATCCTCGCTTCCAAACTGGCCGATAAAATAGTTGAGACGTGACTCCATCTGCAACTCCACCATATCGGGACCCACCTCCACACTATCTATCTTGGCCTGGGCCATCAGAAGCTTCCGCTCAATAAAGTGGTTGTAGATATCACAGCGAACACTTGAATTCACGTACTTCCCCGACATTTTCATCTGGAGATACTCCTGTTCTATATCTGACTGGAGGATGTGAAAATCTCCCACAACCCCTATGACCCTGTCAATAACCAGCGGCTGAGCCACTGTGTTTAAAGAGAGGAGTGCTCCCAGCAAAATATATGCAAATCTTCTTTTCATGTTCATTAATGGTAAATTTCAAACTGGTTCCTGGTCACACCATCTGTATATACACGATGCTCCAACTCCTTGATAAATTGAATCTTGCGCTTATTAAGGATAATATTGGTAATATCTTCTGTAACCATCTCCACAGGAGCCACCTCTCCCTCGGTCAGGTGATCGCTTATGTGTACGAGATACCTGAATAGAGAGTCGCTTGTCTCAATATTACGGTAACTTCTCAAGTACCTTGATGGATCCGAAATCTTCATGGGAAGCTGTACCTTGATGGAAGAGAAATTGACCCATGTATCGTTGAAGTCACTAAATTTTTCAGCATAAGTGAGGCAATATTTCTCCATCTGGTCAAGATCCTCCTCGCGGTTGTTCCAGGACCAGCGCCGCAGTTGCTCCAGGCGAGGGGCAGAGAGGGGTACCTTGATAAAGGTGCCTTTGATCACATTCTGATTCAGCAGGAAGTTATTGGGGTTTTCCTTGTAATAGGAGTGGATTTCGCTCTCAGTCACAACAGTGTCCATCTTCTGCTGGAGCAGTTTCTGACGATAGGTGAAAATCAGCAAAGAGCGGTGATATTCCTCAATCTGTGTTTCAAAATCCATCTGCTCCTCGGTCAGAGCCTCTTCTGCCCTGTGCTTCATCAGCTGGTCCTTCACCCAGGTTTCAATATAACGTTTTGCAAGCAGCATACTATCCTGCGAATTTGTACCTGTGGGTATGACCTTCTCCAGATCAGCAGGGTAGAGGTACTGCTCAAATGCGCGGGCCACCGGATCTTCCAGGTTGTTATCCGTAAACAGAGAACAGCCATGTACCATGAATAAAAAGAGTGTTATAAAAGGTATAATGCTCCTCATCCTTATGATTTTATCCTTTCGAGCAACTCCTGGTTAACCGTCACCGGATATTTCTCTTTTAGTGATTTCAACCATTCCGATTCCAGGTATTCCTGG
>JAGLTY010000178.1 GCA_023135025.1 Bacteroidales bacterium
GTATAATGCTTTAACCGTTCTACCAGGGTTTGGTTCAATGTTCCACCCCCGGTAATAAGGAGGGACTGAATACCTGCATCATTGATACCCCGTGAGATTTGCAGAGCGATATGCTCCAGCACGGTTGCCATTAAATCATTTGTAGCTATACCACTCTCCTGCATCAAAGGGAGGAATTGATCCAGGAACCACTCTCTGCCCAGCGATTTCGGTCCACTTGCTGAATAGTAATCCAGTCTGTTCAGCTTTTCAAACAGCTCTTTTTGAACAACCCCTTTTCGGGCCATCTCACCATCCCGGTCAAATGTCAGCCCCTCCAGGGCAGCCACACTGTTGAGTGCCATATTGGCCGGACAGAGATCGTAAGCGATTTGCTCTCCCTTACTATTTTCACAGGATATGTTGGCAAATCCACCCAGGTTCAGACATCCCTCATATTTATGAAAGAGCATCCGATCGCCCAGTGGTACCAACGGTGCACCCTGCCCCCCCTGTGCCACATCTTCACTCCGGAAATCATTGATGACCGTAACTCCTGTCTTTTCTGCCATGATCCGGCCATTGCCGGCCTGGAGGGTTACTCCTCGTTTAGGATCGTGAAGAATGGTATGTCCATGCGATGCAATGAAATCTGGAAACAGCCTCTTTTTTTTATGAAATTCATTAAGTAGTCC
This sequence comes from Bacteroidales bacterium, assembly GCA_023135025.1. Taxonomy (GTDB): domain Bacteria; phylum Bacteroidota; class Bacteroidia; order Bacteroidales. The sequence goes on from JAGLTY010000178.1 coordinate 675, forward strand.
GGCATAGTGACTTCCAAGTTCCAGGTCCAGTATATCGATCTCTTTCCGGCTCCAGTTACAGGAGTGCTCCAGCTTCCCTAAAAGTTCTTCGCTATAGGGAACAGTTTCGGCCTCGAGAATATCGTATTCCCACTGTTGACCGTCCCAATCAAAATCACAGCATGCCAGATCCACACCATCCATGGATGATCCCGACATCAATCCGGTAACCCTGTATGTCTCTTTCATTGAACAATGTTTACCAGTTAAAAGTAGTATGCAGGAGGTTTACATTTCCCTTTTTGTCGACCACATAAAGCTCAAGTTCATGCGCCGATCCTTTCGTAATGCGCTTTAGGTCAAATTTGTACAGAAGCAGATTACTCTTCGGGTCATACTCAAAAAGGGCCCACTGGTTGTCAATATAGCCTTCATAGTTTTCGATCCCGGAAAGATCATCAAGGATGGTAAAGCGCAGCTGCTTCCTGCCACTGTAGTCGCCTCTTTTACTGTTGTTTAATGGAATGATTTCAGGTGCAATGGTATCCAGTGCAACACTGTATTCCCCAAAGTTTCTCAGTTTGGCCACCACAGCACCATCTCTATATTCGCCTCCTGCAGATTCAACTTCATTGTCATCGTTGTGTGAGATGAGCAGTAGTTTTTTATATAGCGTTGGATCGATAGAAGGACTCTTAATGGAGAGGGTGTAGGATGAGTGTACCGGCACCTCCCTGCTGGCGATATGATAAAACGGGGTGAGTGATCCATCTGCCTGAGGGGAGATAGAGAATGTAAAGTCCATATTCTGATAGAGAGCATTGGCAGGTATATCTACCCGTACAGGACCCTCTTCAAAGCTGTTGGCCTTGTTATATTTCATGGTGGTTACATTACCAGTATCAGTATCGGGAACAGCAACAGTTTCGTTACTGCCCTGAATGGAAAATTCAAGCACAGAGCTGTTGCCCGCCACATCTGTGGCCACGATCCGGATCGGGTACCTCCTGGATTCATCCACCACCAGCGCCTGGTTATCAACTGATTTGTTATAGATCCTAAGCCTGTCGTTGGGCAGGCGATGAAGCCGGTGGGCCTTGATACCGGATCTGATGCGCTCTTCATAGTCGGTATGTGCATTGATATACCTTGTTTCAGAAAAGGAGAATTCATCCATCACATGGCTGTAAGAGAGCTTGTTGTCCACATACATTTCAAGTGTATGGACCCCGCACCTGTTGGAGGCGCCATCCAGGTAATCAAATACCTCCACACTGATACCAAGGGTCCCTGAACCATCAATTTTTGTACCGTAAGGAATGGTATAGATACCATTGTCTTTGACAACCCGGATCGAAAACTTTTCTGATTTACCATTCAAATGGCTTCTATTGTCCATTGGATAGAGATGGAGCGAATGGAACCTGGGTGCCACCCGGTCCTTGATATCAAAATTGTAGTTAAGCACATTGGTTGGATGCTGGTTGGAAGAGGAGCGAATCTCAAAATGAAGATGTGGTCCTGAAGAGCCGCCTGTGTTTCCCGAATAGGCGATAAATTCCCCTCTCTCCAGGGGGAACGTTTCCTGTTTCAGATAGAGGTCCACCATATGTGATTGCTGTTTATACTGCATACTGTTTACGTAGGCCGCAATATCGTCCCGGTATCGGTCCAGGTGTCCGTAAACAGAAGTGAAACCATTGGGGTGGGTTATATAGATAGATTTACCATATCCGTTGGTCTGAACCTTGATCCTTGAGATGTAGCCATCATCGATGGAGAAAACATGATGGCCAATGGTACCCTGGGTTTTAATATCAATGCCCGAGTGAAAATGATCACTCCTGATCTCTCCAAAATTACCTGAAAGGTAGATGGGGATTTTCACAGGAGGATGGAACGTGATCCCATCCTGCCCGATGCTGTATAGCATAAGGAATTGTATAAAAATCAGGCTTATGGTTCTGCGCATCGTCTTCTCAGGGTTATTGAAAACTCAAAACTATGGTTTTATTTTCAAGCTTGGTAGTTTCGGAATTGAAAGTTTTAAACGGATCAAAATAATTCTATATTTGTATTATATATCTCTGTTGAATGAGTGCTGAACAGACTGAAATACTTGAAGGAATCAGGCAAAAAATTCAATCGGCGAAAGTCCGGTTGAAGGAGCAGCAGGATGAGAACATCCGGTTGAAAGAGCAATATGAGGATCTTCAGAAATCGGATCAGCAGAAACAGTCAGTAATTGATGAATTGAAACAGAAAAACCAGAAATTGTCGCTGGTAAATGGGATCATGGCTGATGGTGAAGAGACACAGGATGCCAGGATACAGATAAATAGAATTGTGCGGGAGATTGACAAATGTATTGCTCTTTTAAACAGATAAGAAGGGGATGACGGACGATATGTTTTCCATAAAAGTTCAGATTGCAGAGCGTTTTTATCCCCTGAAGATAAAACGCCAGGATGAAGAGAAGATAAGGCAGGCTGCCAGACTGATCAATGATAAGGTTCTGCAGTATAAACAGAGATATACTGATAAAGACACACAGGATTTTATGGCCATGGCAACCCTTCAGTTTGTGATAAACCTGATCGATTGCGAACAACAACAAAATGTTGTATCTTTGGAAAAGGAGTTGGGAAGTTTAAGTAGTGAGCTGGATGAATTATTGAAATAAGAGTAATAGCGTTCTTATACATATTAAAGAGTTTGCCCGCATTGTTTCTTCAATTATTTTTGAAACTCAACATTTATCATTTTGGAGCAAAGCTCGGATTGCGTAAAGCAGGCCAAAGTTCCGGTTCGCCGGGATACTGAAACATTCAGTCATTGGACACTTGATATGATCTGGCAGTTCCACCCATGTTTTACTGGGGTTTTTTTAAAATTTTGAGGGAATATGCGGGTTTTTTTATTTTCTAAAATGAACAACCTATGGAACTGTTAATGCATTTATTGGTGCTGCAGTCGCCCATGGTCATGTATCTTGTAATAGGAGGTGCTTCACTGTTGTTGGGAACAGGAGTTGCCTATTTCCTTGTCAATAAAGTTGTCAGGGGAAAGAGCAGTAACCTGCTCAAAGAGGCGGAAGTTGAAGCGGAGATGATCAAGCAACAGAAGATACTGCAGGCCAAGGAGAAGTTTCTTCAGCTAAAGGAAGAACACGAGAAGCTCATCAATGAGAAGAATGGAAAGCTGAATCAGAGAGAAAATGAGGTAAAGCAGAAAGAATTTTCTATCAACCAGAAGCAGGAAGATATACAACGTAAGAGACAGGAGGTAGATACCATCCGTGAAAATCTCACTGTACAGCTTGAAATTATTGATAAAAAGAAAGATGAACTTGAGCGCTCCCACCGTATTCAGGTGGAGCAACTACAGACCATATCGGGACTTTCGGCTGAAGAGGCCAAAGAGCAACTGGTAGAATCCCTTAAGGAGGAGGCCAGGACAGAGGCCATGTCACTGATCAATGAGATCGTTGATGAGGCCAAGATGACAGCCAATAAGGAGGCGAAGAATATTGTAATCAAAACCATTCAGCGAGTGGCCAGTGAAACTGCTATTGAAAATGCGGTGACTGTCTTTCATATCGAATCGGATGAGCTGAAGGGTAGGATTATTGGAAGGGAAGGTCGCAATATAAGGGCCCTGGAGGCTGCCACAGGTGTAGAAGTGATTGTGGACGATACTCCGGAAGCCATTATTCTCTCTGCATTTGACCCTGTACGAAGAGAAGTAGCCAGGCTTTCACTGCACCAGCTGGTAACCGATGGGCGTATTCATCCGGCCAGAATCGAGGAGGTGGTGGCCAAAACAAGGAAGCAGATTGAGGAGGAGATCATAGAGGTTGGGAAACGTACAGCCATCGATCTGGGGATCCATGGATTGCATCCCGAACTAACCCGTATGGTTGGAAAGATGAAATACCGCTCATCATACGGACAGAACCTGCTCCAGCACTCCAGGGAGGTTTCCAATCTCTGTGCCATTATGGCTACGGAACTGGGACTGAATGCCAAACTCGCCAGGAGGGCCGGTTTGCTGCACGATATAGGCAAAGTGCCCGATGATGAGCCGGAGATTCCCCATGCAGTATATGGTATGAAGCTGGCAGAGAAATACAAAGAGAAATCCGATGTATGCAATGCCATCGGGTCACACCACGACGAGGTGGAGATGACCACTCTCCTGGCACCCATTGTTCAGGTTTGTGATGCCATATCAGGAGCCCGTCCCGGGGCACGCCGCGAAGTGGTCGAATCCTATATCAAGCGCCTGAAAGAGCTTGAAGCGATGGCCTTATCCTATCCAGGTGTATTGAAGACCTATGCCATTCAGGCCGGCAGGGAGCTGAGGGTTATTGTGGGAAGTGAGAAAGTCACGGATAAAGATGCAGAGAGCCTCTCCTTTGATATAGCCAGGAAGATCCAGGATGAGATGACCTATC
>JAGLTY010000179.1 GCA_023135025.1 Bacteroidales bacterium
ATATACCAGTTATCTATGTGGGCCGGATCAATACAAAGGAGGATGTAGATACGCTGATTCATAAACGCAATGCAGAATATCTTGCCGTAGGACGATCTTTAATTGCCGACCCGGATTTTACAGGAAAATATCTTGGAAAGGTAGAGGGTAATATAGCACCATGTTTGGCCTGCGCAGAAGGCTGTCTGGGCGGAGTAAAATCGGGTCATGGACTTCAATGCCTTGTTAATCCTGAAGTTGGTCAGGAATCTGATATTATAAAAAGGGCAGGGGATACTAAGAAATTTGCCGTTGTTGGAGGTGGATTAGCTGGTATGGAGGCTGCAATCATCCTGAAGAAACGCGGACATACAGTTGACCTTTATGAAAAGGAAAAATTAGGGGGTCAATTTATTTTAGCACCTTTAACTCCACATAAAAAATCAATGGCACTATTGGTACCATATTTTATTGAGGAGCTAAAACGTAATGATATTACTGTAATTTTTAAGGAGATTTCAGCATCAGATATAACCTCTAAATATGATGGTGTGATATTAGCAACAGGTGCCATTCCAGTTGTACCAAAAATCCCGGGAATAGACAAATTCTATGGTGCAGATATACTTTTGGAAAGAAATCTACCAAGAAATAAAAGAGTGCTAATCATTGGGGGTGGCCTTATCGGAGTTGACATAGCCACAGCATTAATTCCACTGGATAACCAGGTTATCATCGTTAAAAGAACTACTGATTTTGGTGAAGATATGGAGTTGATATCTAAGAATTTGTCTCTTAAAATAATGAAGGAGAAGGGGACAATTTTTAGTGATCATACTTTAATAGAAAAAATTGAAGGCACTACAGTTTTCGCAACCAGAGATGGAGAGAAAATCCAATTTGAAAACATAGATGTTGTTGTGGTTTCAGCGGGTATGGAAAGTTATAATCCCCTTGAAAAAGAGCTCACGGGCAAATTGCCAGTTTATGTGATCGGTGATGCCCGGGATCCTGGTAATGCGCAGGATTCAATACACGGTGCTTATGAATGTGCAAAAACTTTATAACATGAAATTGGAGCATGTTGCATTAACAGTTACCGACTACAATGAGATAGAGCAATTTTATCATGAAATTCTTGGGCTACGTGAGATAAAGCGCTTCACTCTGAATAGAGCGCTTTCCAGGGATATTTTCGGCATTGAGAAAGAAACAGCCGTTTTTCAACTACAAAAAGACAAACTGTTACTTGAGATTTTTTTAACACCTGATAAGCGTGATTCGGGCTTTAATCATATATGCATTTCGATAAATAACAGGGAAGAAATTGTTAAGAAAGCAACTCAGCATTCGTATAAGTGCCTGCGTTTAGAAAGAGAAAATTCCGACTTGATATTTATCACGGATAATAGCGGTAATATTTTTGAAGTAAAGCAAAGCAATGAAGTATGAAAAAAACTAAGATCGGAATCATTATTTGCGACCGATACCGCAATTGTGGTGGAGGTAAATGTTTTAGAGCTCTTAAAAACAGAGAGGGGGCATTTGATATATACGCAAAAGATGAACATGTGGAAATAGTTGGATATGCCAATTGCGGCGGTTGTCCAGGGGGAAACATAGAATATGTCCCTGAAGAGATGAAGAAAAACGGTGCAGAGGTTATTCATTTTGCTACGGGTTTTGTAGTTGGCTACCCTCCCTGTCCATATATAAAGCATTTTCAGGATATGATTCGAGTGAAGTACAATATGAAAGTAGTCGTTGGAACCCATCCAATCCCGCAAAAATATTTTGCTATACATTCCACTCTTGGAACATGGGAATCCCAGGAGCTTTCAGATTATATTAAACCAACCCTGGCCAGTGAAAAGCTCAGGTTACTTTATGATTAGTACATATGAAGACTCAATTTGAGTGTATCCCCTGCATTATAAATAGCTATTTAAAATTGGTTGAAACCAGTGTTATACCCGAACCTCAGCAGGAAGTTATTTTACGCCAGTTGCTACAATATTTGTCCACGGTTGATTACGATCAATCACCGCCCATGCTGGGGCGCACGCTACAAAGAATGATACGGGAGTCTTTACAGGATCCTGATCCCTATCATCAGATTAAGCAGCATTATAACCAGATGATGATGGATTTGTATTCTTCTTTTAAGGAAATAGTAGAGCGTTCGGAAGATCCATTTGATACAGCCATGCGCCTGGCTATTGCAGGAAATGTGATCGATTTCGGGGCCAAATATCAGTTCGATATTATGGATAGTATCAATCGGGTGAAGGAGCATGAGCTGGCTATTGATGATTCCTGTTTCCTTCGTGATGACCTGGAACATGCTCAAACACTGCTTTATATTGGGGACAACTGTGGGGAGATTGTGCTTGATAAACTCTTTCTTGAGACCGTGAAGGTATCTCAGAAGTATTTTGTGGTCAGGGAAAGTCCTGTGATAAATGACATAACCCGGGATGATGCAGAGATGACAGGCATGGATAAGATAGCTACGATTCTTACCACCGGGGACGACTCCCCTGGAGCTGTGTGGGAGTCTGCTTCAAAGGATTTTAGGGATCATTTCAGCAATGCAGATGTGATCATTTCCAAGGGTCAGGGAAACCTGGAGGGATTAATCGATGTGCCCCATGACCACATCTATTTTCTACTGGTCACCAAGTGTGATCTGATCGGAGAAAAAATTGGTACCCGGAACGGCGATTTTGTGGTCAAACGAGGAGCAGTAACATAAAATTCAAATATGTATAAGCATCTATTTGGCCCTGTGCCATCCCGCAGATTAGGCATGTCCCTTGGAGTGGATCTGATTCCTCATAAAATCTGTTCCCTCAATTGCGTCTATTGTGAGTGCGGACGCACCACCAATCTCACACATGATCGAAAAGAGTACGTGCCGGTAAAAGATGTGTTCAGCGAGTTAGAAGATTTCTTCAAAAACAATCCGGATCCTGAGTATATCACATTCTCGGGTGCCGGTGAGCCTACCCTGCACTCACACATTGGGGAGGTGCTTGGATTTCTAAAAAGACTCAGACCGCAGATTCCTTTGGCCGTATTAACCAATGGTAGTTTATTTAGCGATTCTGAGGTTAGAAAGGAACTGATGCCGGCTGACCTGGTTCTGCCTTCACTGGATGCCGCCACAGATGCCGCTTTCCGAAAGATAAACAGGCCAGTTCGCAACTTTACCATTGACAAATATATTCAGGGTCTGATCGATTTTAGCAACGAGTTTGAAGGGGAAATATGGATGGAGGTACTGATTCTTCCGGGCTATAATGATGATATGGACAATATCAATGCCCTGAAGGAGGCTCTTTTGAAGATCAGACTCAACCGGATCCAGTTAAATACACTTGACAGGCCGGGGACAGTGGAAGGCCTGAGGGCAGCTACCTGGGCAGAACTTGAAAGGATTGTCAAACACTGGGAATTGGATCATGTTGAGATTATTGCACCTGCCCAGGACCGTCAGGATGTGAAATCGTACCGCACCGATGTGGAGAGTGCTATTCTTGAAACCATCTCACGACGGCCCTGTACCCTGCAGGACCTGGAGCAGATTCTCGGATTGCATATCAACGAAATCAACAAATACCTGGGGGTTTTGGAGGAGGCCGGTAAGGTGGAGACCGTGGAACAGGAGCGGGGTACTTTTTACCAGGTCCGGAACTGATATTTACCCACTTCATCACATTCACCTGTAAAAACGCAGAGGATGATGAAGAGAATTTTTACCCCGGTATTTATTGGTGCAATGCTGATCATATCCATTTCAGCACAGGCACAGGACAGTCTGTTCATTTCAGAGGTCACAGACCCTGCAGATGAATATTCCGGACGATTTATTGAGCTTTACAATGCAGCTAGTGAAGCCATCGATTTTACTACTTCTACATGCTACCTTTCACGTCAGAGTAATGGAGGAACCTCCTGGGGGGATCTGCAGCTGACAGGAACAGTCGCTTCCGGTGCAACTTTTGTTATTGGCGGTTCGGGATTTGAAGGGTTATATGGGTTTGCTCCTGACCAGGAGAGCGGCATTTTAATCGGCAATGGTGATGACGCCTATTGTCTTTTCCGGGAGGGGGATCATGCTGCAGGAGTACTTCATGATATTTTTGGAGTAATCGACACAGATGGAACCGGTGAACCTTGGGAATATTTGGACTCCAGGGCCGTAAGAGGTGAGACAATTTCGGTGCCCAATATCAGCTGGACCGCTTCTGAATGGGAGATCACTTCAGCCGATGTGGCTGACTGTGATCCCGGAACACACAATGGCTCTGTTGTTGTTGATACACTTTTACCCGGCAATTTTTCCATTACCATTATCAATGATACAGTCAACCGAGGGCAACCTGTTGAAGTCCCTGTTTCGGTCAGTGAACTGACTGCAGCAGATGATATTATCTCTTACCAGTTTGATATTGATTATGACAACTCAGTGATGGAATACATTGGGTTTACCGTTGCCGGAACACTGGCAGAAGGTGGTACAGCTGTTGTAAACCCTGGCGTTTCAGGTAGATTGTCGGTCGGCTATATGAATTCAACAGCCATTACGGGCGCAGGAGTGATCCTGATGCTTCAGTTTAACTCGCTGGTGCCGGATACTACGGATCTCTTTATCTCCAATGCCTATCTGAACAGCATTCCCGTACTGAATTTAACCGATGGTACAGTTTTCATAACAGAAACTGCTCCTCCAACAGCTGAGATCAGTTACAGCGACAGTGTCAACAGGTTTACAGATACACTATTGATTACAGCAACCTTTAGTGAACCCATGGACGCTGCGAATCCAGTCAGCCTCAGCCTCAGTGGTGCAGTCACCCTTGCAGATGCAGAGATGATCCGTCTGAGTGAAATGGTGTACAACTATCATTTTCAAATTCCAAAAGCCAGTGGTGATGTGACCGTTCATTTAAGTAACGGAACCGACCTGTGGGGGAATGAAGTGGTCCAGGTTCCAACAGCCGGAGGCACCTTCACCATAACAGAGTTTACCCCGGGTGATGTGGATGATGATGGTGTGATTCTGGCTTATGATGCCGCACTTACCCTTCAGTACTCGGTGGGGATTGACCCACTGCCGGGAGTAG
>JAGLTY010000018.1 GCA_023135025.1 Bacteroidales bacterium
TCCCGGATCAACTCCAACCATATCCATAAAAACAGGGATCATCGATGCAGGCAACCAGTTCCGAAAAAGATTGGAAATCATCTTCTTTCCAGATTGATCCAGATCCCTAAGCAGGCGTGCATCCAGTTTTTGCTCATCAAGGGCGGGCTTCAGATCAATTGAAACCTCAACGTTACTCTTCTGGTGCAGCTCATCTACAACAATCCTGCTCAGGGTTAAAATAATTGGGCCCGACAGTCCAAAATGAGTAAAGATCATCTCCCCGAAATCTTCTCCTCTTTTTTTATCATTTACCCAAACAGTTGCCCTCACATTTTTCAGGGTGAGACCCTGAAGCTGTTGGGCCACATCTCCAACCGTTTCCAGAGGAACCAGGGCAGGTCTTACATGCATAATAGTGTGTCCCACTGACCGGGCCAGTTCATACCCTTCCCCATTGGATCCGGTGGCCGGGTAGGATTTTCCTCCGGTAGCCAGTATCACTTTACCAGCTCTGAACTCCTGACCATTTGCCTGAACTCCCTTAATGATTTGGTCTTCAACCATCAGTTTTTCCACCCTGTGTCCACAACGGATCTCCACATTCAGCTCCTTTACCCACTTCAACAGGGCCGATAAAACATCTGAAGAGCTGTTGCTGGAGGGAAAGTAGCGACCACCCCTTTCACAGGTAGTCTCCACTCCATATTGATGAAGCAACTCGAGAATCTCTTTTGAGAAAAAATGTCCAAATGCATTGCGAAGAAAACGGCCATTGGGATAGACATGCTTGATAAATTCACCCACACTGGCATTATTGGTGATATTGCATCGCCCTTTTCCTGTAATTAACAGTTTCCTGCCCTCCTGCCTCATCTTCTCCAGGATAAGCACCCTGCCTCCCTCCTCCGAGGCACTACCCGCAGCCAGCAGACCGGCAGGACCCGCTCCAACAACTATTACATCAAAAATTTCCATTGACTACAACAGAAGCTGGTCTCCTATAATGGTTTAGCCCCAACAAAAATAACATATTGTCGCCTGGTCCTCAGCAAATACATATTCACCCTTGTATGTATGGTATAGTATAACTTCAGTATAAGGTCCTCCATAAAATGGCTCCTCTTCATCTCCCTGAGCCATCTCTTGTAACAACTGAAACCCCGTATTACCTCCCTGGTGATATCTGTTGTACTTAATTTATGAAATCCAGCCCTGGGGAGCTCCGCTTCATAGTTACTAAGAGGCCAGTGATGGTATGACATCTTTCTCTTCCACCTGTTTTTCAACCGGTTACTTCTGCTGTTTCTGGTCAGAATATCAGCAATTACAAATGCCCCTTCTGGTTTTAATACCCGATATAACTGGCGAAGAAATAGAGCCTTATCCGGATAGTGAAACGCGCTTTCAATATTGATTACAAAGTCCATAGAATTGCTTTCAATTGTTGATAGAGCCTGCGCATCATCAACATGGAACATGATACCCTCAATACCCTTTTTCTCAACCTCTTTTCGGGCTATATCAATATTGCCATCATTCAGATCTATTGCACTGATATGTCCCGGACTATATTTCTCATGAAGATATATTGCCTGCACCCCGTTCCCACAACCAACTTCAAGCAACTCCTTACCGCTCAAAGGAGGCAAAAGCGATATACAATAATCTGTCAGATTGGCCTGTGCATCAAGGAAACTATCACTCTCCGATCCATAATAAGGATAATGCAACATGGTGTACTCATTATTCAGTCTCAACAGTGCTTCGTTCATTGAGCTGTAGTAATTTCCGGTAGTGCTACCGGAACCAACATGAGAAAAAATTCTGGAGAGTACACCCATCTTAGAGAATCTTGTTTGAACTAACTTCAGGCCGGCAAGTTATATAAAAATCTATACCACAAGAAGAACAAGCAAAAGAACGGTTGGTTTTTTTTAACTTCTAAAATAGGCTGCTTCAAAAGTGGATCGATGATGGTTTTCCCGGCAAGCCTCATTTGACTTATGCCCTTTCAAATTGTAAATTGCATGCAACCAACCTCATTGCTTGAATGAAAAGGAGACCAAAGGGACGATTCCGGTTCTGGAGAGAGTTGAAACGGCGAGGCGTACCCAGGGTATTGGCTATGTACGCTGCTACTGCCTTTATCATTATTGAAGCCAGTGATATTATTTTACCAAGACTGGGAATGCCCGACTGGACAGTCACGCTGATGATAATCCTGTTAATCATAGGCTTTCCTGTGGCTTTTGTACTCTCATGGGTCTTCGACATCACCCCACAGGGAGTGGTTAAGACCGAACCGATTGGTAAAGGGAGCCTCCCTGAGCAGGAGGATCAGGCCAGGCGCAGAAAACTACGAATAAGCGATGTTGTGATTGGAGTTCTGCTTATGGTCGTTATTGTCCTGGTCTACCCTAAAATCTTCAACCAGGGAAAGTCGCGCATTCCCAAAGAGATACGCGGTAAAATTTCCATTGCGGTTATGCCCTTCAAAAACGTGACCGGCGATACCATCTATAGCCTCTGGCAGGAAGGAATGCAGAACCTGCTGATCACCTCTCTTTCAAATTCGGAGGAGTTATCGGTCAGACAGTTTGAAACCATGAACAGCCTGGTGAGTAATAAAGCCGGAATTAATTACGCCAGCCTGACGCCCTCCCTGGCGGGTGAAATGGCCCGAAAGGTGGAGGCCAATACTGTGATCTCCGGGAATTTGCACAAATCGGGCAATAAGGTGAGAATTACGGTCAATATCATGAATACCGAAACAGAGGAGATTTACAAATCATACGAGATGGAAGGTTATGGGGAAGATGACCTTTTCGATCTGGCCGATTCTCTCTCAACTATTATAAGAGATTACCTGGAGATCACGAATATGAAACAAAACCAGTTGTTTGACGTGGCTCATGTCTTCACCAGTTCACCGGAAGCATACAAGTATTATCTGCAGGGCTTCGACTGTCACGGCCGCCTCGATTATGCCTGTGCTGCCGGTTTCTATAGCAAAGCGATCCAGGTGGACTCCAATTTTGTGTCGGCCATGATGAAACTGGCCTACTGTTATGCAGACCAGCGTCAGGCTGAACTATCGAAATACTGGGCCTACCAGGCTTTCGAACGGATCGACCGGCTACCTGCCGACATGCAATTGATGGTTCATGCAGTTAAATCGTTTGCTGATAAGAAACCGCTTGATCAGCTGGAATACGCAAGGCAGTACCTGGAGTACCATCCTCATTCTGCGTACATGACCTATATGTTGGGCTGGCTCAACTTTAACCTGGAGCAGTGGGAGGAGTCCATCGAAGGGTTTGAGAAAAGCCTCGATCTACTGAAGAAAATGGATAACCATCCCTGGGCATGGACCTATATTCTGCTGGGCGGGGCATATCATAACATAGGATCTCATAAAAAGGAGCAAAAAGTCTTTGAGGAAGGAAGAGAGCTATGGCCACAACAGAAATCCACTTTCGATTACTGGCAGGCCATCTGTGCACTCTCAATTGGAGATAGTGCAGGTACAAATTATTACCTGAATGAGATTCGGAAAATGACAGAACAGAAGGGGCGGCCTGAAGCCTATTTGTGGTTGTGGTATGCCGGTGTACATGACCTTGCAGAGTCCTACGAAAGGGCCGAGTTTTACTTCCGGCAAGCGCGTTCATTGAAGCCCGACGATCCATATATTGCAAATGATTTCGCAAGATTCCTGATCTCCAGAGATATAGATGTGGATGAAGGGATGGAACTGATTACTCCAATCGTTGAAGCCCATCCCGAAAACGCTTCCTTCCTGTATACTTACGGACTGGGGCTCTTTAAAACGAAGAGGTACCAGGAAGCACATGAAGTGCTAGAGAAGTCGTGGGATCTGACGCCCTATTATGATCACAAACAATTTACCCTGGGCAAAAAGGTGGGTGATCTCCTGGATATGAATTGAGCCTGCCAAACTATAAGTCAGGAAGGGTTGCAATAATATCTCTCAGGAAATCATTCACACTGAAATTGCTCAGGCTGTAGCCCATGCGTACCACCACCAGTTTTTTGGACGGAATGATATAAATCCTTTGGCCCAGAAATCCATCTGCAAAGTATATATCTCCGGGCACATCCTCCAGGGCATTCTCTACATCCGATTCTTTTAGCCAGAAGGTGCCCGCATATTGGCCATTCGATGCAGGCGCCGCTGTTCTCATATATTTGACCCACTCCGGGGTTAGCACGGTATCTCCTTCAAAAATCCCGTCGTTCAGGAAAAGCACCCCAAATCGTGCCCAGTCCCGGGTCGATCCATAGCTGTAGGATGAAGCCACAAACAACCCGCTGGCATCAGTCTCCACCACGGTATTCAGCATTCCAATGCGGTGGAACAGGCGGGTATATGCATACCCATGGTACTCCTCCTGATTGCCAATGGAATTCCTGATAAGACCGGAAAGCAGATTGGCATCGCCCGAAGAGTAGTTCCAGTGGCTCCCCGGCTCATGAACCAGCCCGCACTCCGTTATCGAAGCAAACATATCATCGCTCTGCATCAGCATCACCGTAGCATCGGAGATAGTGAAATAGTTCTCCACCCACTCCAGTCCACTGCTCATATGCAGGATATTCTCCAATGTAATATCTTTCCGCGCATCGTCTGCCCATTCAGGGATACCGGTTGAAGCCTTGATATCCATTCTTCCCTCCTGCACCAATGCTCCGGCCATGGCTCCGGTTACCGATTTGGTCATGGACCAGCCATGAAATTTGGTCCAACCATCATAACCCTCCATATAATTCTCCCCGATCAGTTGATTGTCATATACCACAGCCACCCCCAAAGTCTTTTTGAATGGCTCCTCTCCCGGATGATCGATAGCCTCATCGAGTATGGATTCCAATTTCGGGTAATCCACTCCTGCCGGCAGGGACTCCGGCATCACATCGCCCAGGGGCCAGGGAATGGTATCCTGACTGTAACCCGGATCCGGAATCTCATAAGAGTCCGCCATCAACTCCTCTTCAGGTCTATCCAGCACAATCACTGACCCCAGTCCTTCCCGGAAAACCACTTTCCGTTTTCCCAATCCAAATACTTTTGCAGTGACCGATTTCTCCTCATAGTCTATCTTACATTTGGCCAGATTGATGGGGAAAAATGAGAGATCTTCGGCAGCTACCCGCTCCGGGCTTTTTTCTGCCAGGAACACGCTGGAACACATGCCTTTGGCAGCAAATGCAGTAATAATGGGCAGCCTGGGCCAGGCAAACCAGGTAACCACGATGATCAAAGCGATCAGTAATAACCAGAGGACTCTTTTAATTAGCTTTTTCATAGAAAGGAGTTTTACATTGCACTTCGGTGCAGCTATAAAATTATCATATAATACTGAAAGCCAAAAAAAAGAGGGCCACCTCCATTGAGACAGCCTTCAAATTGAATCATTTAAGCCTGGTTTTTACGTCGGATTAACCGTTACGGTGGTCTCAATACCCAACCGAATTACAACGGTAACGCCACCTATACTACTCTCTCCCACAGCAGACATTGTAAATGGCATCCTGTCATCAAGAATGTCCTCTACCATATCATATAAACCGGCGTCCACCAGATTAAAGGAGGTCCCCACCTCGATGGGCCAGTCTGAGTCAAGAATCCATTGTACGGTATAAGTTGTATTTGAAATGGTAAATATGGTACCCTCCAGGAACTCTACGCCATCCTCGCTCACAAAGTCCACCTCAGCTGTTACACCCGATACCACAAAGTCCTCAATTTCATCCTCATATTCATAGAGATCATCATTTAAAACCTGGACCGTAATAGATTCATTAAATCCAAATCCATCCGTGGATTTCAATTCAGTCTCGTCCACTTCGATATCCAGGTTACCGCTAATAGTAGTTTCAACCTCGATATCGAAAAGGCTCTTAATTTTTTCGCAGGAAGTAAGGCTTGCAGTAAGCATTACCAACAACAGTACTCTTACAGTGCTTTTCATAATATTTCGTTTTTATTTTCTTCTATGCATAAAATTAACCCCAAAACTCCCTGTTGTCAAGCTATTAACACATTTTTTTCGGCGGATTTTTACGAATGAAGCCAATTCAGGGACAGATGGATGCAGCTCTGTTGATCTAAAAATACGATGAATTAAAAGTGTATTGACCAACTTTCACATTTTTAACATGAATCCATCATCAAAATCCACAGGTTACTCACGCATCACTTTAAAAGCCTCCTCTTCTGTCCAGTTGCAGAGCAGTTCACGCTCTTCCTGTGTAAGCCTGGCCTCCTGATGGAACAAAAGATAGCTTTGAAGCGGCATGGTGCCAGCATCCAGTACATCGCAGGTTTTCACCAGTAACCCGATCCGGTCCGCCTTGTCCATGCCCCCGTATTCACTGTAATTAAGGTCCTTTTTTCCCTTCTTAATGTGTCTGTTGAGGTACCATGAAACCGGTGAGATCTTTTGGTACCAGGGATAGAGCGTCTGGTTGGAATGGCAATCATAACAGGCATCCCTTAACAAGTTGGCAATATGTTCAGGTGGTGCTACCACTGTTAGCATATCTTGCTCCGGATCCACAGGTGCACTATTTCGTTCCGGGTGAAAGAACTGCAGAACAACCAGCAGTACAATCAACCCAATCCCAGCAATCTTTAATCTCCTGCTCATCAATTTCCCTGCATCAGTTTCTCCGACTCCTGCCTGGTCCAGTCGCACAAGAACTTTTTCTGTGCCTCCGACATCTTACGGTCAGGTTTATGCTCCAGGTACTTCTCCGGGGGCATCTTTCCCTCGTCGACCACCTTGCATATATCTCCCAACAACCCGATTTTCTTGGTTAACCTGTAATCATCCCATTGTTCAAAATTAACGGCCTTCAAGGCTTTTTCTGATTTTGCTTCTGTGGAGTGACAATCATAAATAACGGAGCAGACACTACCGGCTTTTGCGCAGTTGCCGGATATGGTTCCAGTTGACGAATTTTCGCAGCAGGTCGTAAAGCAGGATAATATAGAAAGCAATGGTCAATAACCAGATAACCAACAGGTTGAACCAGTAGGTATCGATGGTAAGGGAACCCACTCTTTTTACAGGAGCAAACATATGTGCCCGGGCTATCCTGGATCGGGGTACCTGGTAAACAGGTGCAATTTTACGGACCAGGTGATTGTTCCACTCTGTAACAAACTGGCCTTTGTTCAGAAGCAGATCCTCCAGCCTTTTATTGGTATATCTCCTCTTCTTCTGCACAAACGCTTCCGTCCCACCCCACTCTTCTACCAGACTGGTAGCTCGTCTATCCTTCAACAGGTCTTCTTCACTTTTCAGACTGCGAAAAATCTGCCTTGCCCGGTTCAATGAGTCAGTTGCCGTCACATACACCTCCTCATTAAAACCTGAGCGTGTAAAGCCTTCAGGGGATCCGAATGATGCCACCACCCCCGCTTTGCTTAAATCGGTCAATTCGTTTCGTACCAGTTCAAGATCTGCTATACAGGTTTCGGGAACAGTTCCCTCTGAAGATTTAAACCGGATGTCATTGAGCTTCAGCTTAATTTCCTGTACCCGGTCTGCCTGATAGGATGCATTAGTCCGGGCCTGGTCAATTTCAAAAAACTCCCGGGTAAACCTGTTTCCCTTGAACTGGTGCACAGCCACAGCCTCATAGGCCCAGCGCGAAGGCATCATCTCACCAATCACAGGAACATATTCAGGATTATCAAACAGATTGTTCAGCCTGTCAAATGGGATCATCACTCCGCTGAACAGCAGCTGGGGAACAAGGATAAAAGGAATCACGATATAGGTGTTAGCCATAGAATTGAGTCCGGCCGAAAGATTCAAACCAATCATATTGGCCAGGCACGACACTGTAAAGAAGATGGCCCAGTAGTGAAAAAGCATCCCTTTTATTTCCAGAATTAAATTTCCTATCAGCACAAATGATAAAGTCTGTATGGCCGAAATCAGGAACAGAACCAGGATCTTCGAATGTAGATAACTGAAGCGGCTGAGGCGAAGAAAAGACTCTCTTTCCTGAATCTTGCGGTCCATGAAAATCTCCTTGGCGCTCACCATCAATCCCATGAACATGGAGATAATGACCCCGATAAACATATAAACCGGGAGATTCACATTTTCGCATAAAACGTAACTGGCTGTGGAGGAGAGATCATTTGTATAACGGGTAAACCAGGCGCTGATCAATGCCAGCAAAGGTGCCTCCAGGAATGTGATCAACAGATACTGCGGATTGGTCAACTTGCGGAGTATATTTCGTTGCAGAAAAATAACGAATTGTTGAAGAGGAGTTGGAATACGAAAATCCCGCTGGGGCAGGGGCCTCTTTTTGGTTTTGATCTTCTGTTTCGACTCAATCCTGTCCTTGTAAATGTCATACCACTCCTCGGGCGACACCTTTCGTTCACTGGTAACTTTGCCATACTCATCAATCTGTTTGGCCTCCACCATCTTCAGAATCTGTTCCGGCATCACATTCCCACACGTCGCACAATGCCCCACATCTGCATTTACATAGTTGCTGAGCTCCTTGAAATAGGTGATGGCATCAATGGGATTTCCCTTGTAAATCACATGTCCCTCCTTATCAAGCACCAGAAACCTGTCAAATAGCTTATAGATATCTGAATAGGGCTGATGGATATTGACAATCACCAGTTTACCTTTCAGAGCCTGTTCCTTCAGAAGCAACATCACCTTCTCTGATCCCACGGAAGAGAGCCCTGAGGTAGGTTCATCAACAAACAACACTGCCGGTTCCCTGATCAGTTCCAGTGCAATATTGAGCCTTTTTCTCTGTCCGCCGCTGATAAATTTCTTCAATGGATTCCCCACCTTCAGGTGTTTGATCTCGTCCAGATCGAGATCCAAAAGAACCTGGTTTACCCTCCTCAGCAACTCTATTTCAGAGAGGTTGCTCAGACAAAGTTTTGCATTCAGATAGAGGTTCGTAAAAACAGTTAGCTCTTCCAGCAGCAGGTCATCCTGGGGAACAAAACCGATGATTCCTTCAATTGCAGACTCCTCTTTATGAATATCATACCCATTGATCGTAATCTGGCCCGACTGCGGCTTCAGTTTTCCACAAAGTATATTGAGCAGGGTTGACTTCCCTACTCCGCTTCCGCCCATGATTCCGATCAGGTTGCCCGACTCCTTGCTGAAGCTGAATCACCTGATCCCCTTCGTGCTATTCTTGAACCTGTACTCAATATCCTTTGCCAAAAAGAAGATCTTTGTGAACTCCTTGGCATAATGGAATTTCCTGGAAATATCACTGTAATAGACCGGGCTGATCAGGGACCCGGTAACCAGAGATCCATGCTCTAATAGCTCGATCCTATCCGGAATAATAGGTTGTCCATTCAGGAAAAGATTCATGTTTCCCAGGTATCGGAACACATATGTATCTGTACTGGCATGGTGCAGGATAGCAATCCTCCCCTCCAGCTCCTTCTCCCTCAAGTGCCTGATTCCTTTAACAAACGGCAACTTCTTGCTATCGATAACCATGATTTGCTCTTTGTCAATGGCATCGCATGCATTCAGTACAAAATTCTTTGTATTATCATGCTCTCTCCTGGAGATATTGAATGAATCAGCAACGGTCCTGATAAAGGCAAGCTCTTTGGCAGTCATCACATCATCTTCATTGATGAACTCCACCAGCCGGAGAAAAACAATAAATTTTTCTCTCTGTAACAGGCTACTATTGATCTCCTCGGTAATACACCTCAACTTTTCCGAATCGGAAAGGGTCTGTCTGTGATGTGTAATTCCCCCACCGAACAGAAGGGGATGGTGCATTTCCAGGTAATGATCAAATACAACCAGATATTTCTTGATCAGGTTGGTTTTCAGGTGTTGCCTGAGGAAAGATTTAACTATGGACCTGGCTTTGAAAGAAACACCATCCTCTGATACATTGGCTATTATTGCAAATAGCTGTAACAGCGCATCTAATACGGCCTCTTTCATTATGTGTGTCAGCCCTTACAGGCCGATTCTGTGCTAAACGATGCTATTGCGCAATGTCGCTACGGTTTCAGAAACGATTTTCAGCTGCTCATCGGTCATGATATCCCCAACTCCCTCATAGAAAACCTGAATTTCGAATAACCCATTATACAAATCCGTCACCTCCTCCACATCTTTTACCGATTCGAGCAGATCGACCAATTCATTCAGCGACTTCTTCTGCTTTGCCAGTGCCTCAAGAAAAGCTGTATTGTCAACAGCTTTCAATGCCACATTGGTGGTGATATAGATACCCTCTATCCAGCTTCCGCATACAACCAAACGGGCCAAAACATCCTGCTGATTTTCAACCAGGTAATTCCACGTATCCCCAAATGATTCGGTAACAATCTGGATCAAAGAATCACGGTCATCTATATTATTCTCAATCCGCTCTGCATAGTTAATATTGAAAGTTGTCGATATCCCCAGCTCATCGATCAGGATTTTGGATGCCTCCAGGTAGTTCATGGTCCCCTGTTTCATCATATAGGTAGTTGCATAACAGAGATCAGTGGCATAAATGCCAAGGTTCAGCACTTTATCTCGCTGTGTGATGTACTCTCCAGCTTTTTCCGGACCATTGGAAAGTGTTAGTATATAAGGTGCTCCTGCTTGATAAATCAATTTTGTAATCTCATAGGAGGTGGGAACTTGATAACCGGAAAGTTCCTGCACAACTTCCTCCTTGGGTTTCTGATCCTTTACAGCTGGCGTCTCCTGATCCTGCTTCTTTTGTCTAGTGTTACATCCGGAAAACAGAATCAAAGTGGTGGTAACCAATCCGATTACTAATAACCTTGGTTGTTGATACAGTGCCTTTTTCATGTTCAAAGGATTTAATTTGATACTTATTTAGATTACAATCGTTACAATTTATGAAAAAGTGTTATGAATAAAAAATTTCAATTGTATAACTATTTAATTGATCGGTAATTATAAAATCTCCTATCTTTGATAATACCTTCAATCTAATTCAGTTAACATAATACTAATCATCTTGTTCAAATGAGCGTGATTACATCATTCCTGGTTGCAATTTGTTCACTCCTCCTTACAGCATACCCCAGATTTCAAAGGTCCGAACCAGATATCATACAACCTGGTGAGTGGCTTTTATTTGATACCCTGGATCTGCAATTAACTGGTCCCTGTTACGATGTGGCCTTTTACCAGGATGGCATTATTTTCCTTAAACCAGGGGAAGAGACAACTTACCTGATACAGATAGACCAACCCGATCCTGTAAACAGTCGGCCACTTTTTACCAATAAAGAATTTTCCTGTTCCCCCGCCGCATTCTCTTTTCCTGGCAACTACAACAGGGGATATTACAGCAGAAAAATAGTGCAGGATGAAAAACATTATGTGGAAAAGATATATGAAATGTCCATCGATAATGGGGAAGTTTCAGATATCAGGCAGATTTCATTTGACAGTGATTCCTCCCGACATCTACACCCTGCGGTCTCATCCGATAATTCACTGATGGTCTTCTCCTCTGACCGCCTTCCCACAAGCGGTGGACTGGACCTGTTTGTCACGCAAAAAACAACAACCGGTTGGTCAGAGCCTCTTAATCTGGGTGAGTCCATCAATTCCAGTGGTCACGAATGGTTCCCCTTCCTGGATAGGCTGAACAACCTCTGGTTTTCTTCCACCGGTCATTCAGGATATGGCGGGTATGATATTTTTATCTGTCCCTATAACGGGAAGGAGTGGGGGTTGCCCCAAAACCTCGGAAGATCGATCAATAGTCCACAGAACGAATTGGGTATTTCTGTTCATCCCCTGAAACAGGTTGCGCTGTTCTCCAGGGTAATGCGATCAGGATCAGGGGGCATGGCCATCATGGTCACCCTCAATGAAGATGCATCTCCCAGGGATGATATCTCACTGTTCATGCAACGGATGGCCGATCCTGCAGTACAATCAGTATCCAGCATTCAACCTGAACCTGAAATAAAATCTGAACCCGAAATAAAACCTGACACGAACAGAGTGGTTTTCAGGGTCCAGATCATATCCAGTCTGTATGAAAGCAGCTTTCCAACAGTGTTGATTGCCGGAAAGAGCTACAGTACTTTTGAATATTACTATATGGGTTCATACAGGATCACGGTCGGAGAGTTCGATACGGCACAAGATGCAAATGCATTCAGGCTTCAATGTAAAAGTTCTGGATTCACCCAGGCTTTTGTGGCAGCCTTTCGGGGCAATAAAAGAGAATTGGACCCATCGGTCTTTAAACAATAGATTCAATGCATCATATCGTTGACCACCCCCTGATCCAGCATAAGCTGACCCAGATTCGAAACAAACACACCGGCACCAAGGAATTCCGCGAAAACGTAAGTGAGATAGCCGGTCTGATGGCATACGAGATTACCAGGGATATCCCGTTGCGTAAAACGGAAACCGAGACCCCGATGATGCGATGTATTACCAGTGTACTCTCGAGGGATATCGTACTCATACCGGTACTAAGAGCCGGGCTTGGAATGGTGGATGGAATCACCAGCTTGATCCCCACTGCAAAAATTGGTCATGTGGGTATATACCGCGACCATGATACCCTTGAGCCAAAAAGCTATTATGCCAAGTTTCCCTATCGAATGAAGAAGGCGGTGGTGCTGGTTCTGGATCCCATGTTGGCCACCGGTGGAAGCGCCAGTGCCACCCTTGATAAATTAAAAAATGAAGGGGCAACCGATCTGAAGCTGGTCTGTATTGTAGGTGCTCCGGAAGGGGTTGAGCGGATCAGGAAAGACCATCCGGATGTTGAAGTATTCCTGGCTGCCCTGGACGATGGCCTGAATGAATTCGGATATATTATCCCCGGACTGGGCGATGCGGGCGATCGTCTGTTTGGCACCAACGATTTTCCAAAACAATCCTAGTTTTTGGAAGGCCGCCTCGAATGAGGTGGCCTTCTGCATTTGGGGCGTTGAATCATAACCTATTTTATCCTAAATTTACCAATACACCTTAACCCGTTATGAGTAAAAGCCAAAAGCAGAAAAAGTCCGAAGAAGCCGGCAGTGATTCCACAAAAAGCAGGCTCAATAAAAAATATTATTTCAAAGAGCTGGAGCACCTGCAGCTCGAACTGGTAAAACTGCACGAGTGGGTAAAGGCTAAGGACCTTCGGGTAGTTGTGCTTTTCGAAGGTCGTGATGCAGCCGGAAAGGGAGGAGTTATCAAGCGAATCACCCAGCGGCTGAATCCAAGAATCTGCCGTGTGGTAGCCCTGGGGGTACCCACTGAACGTGAAAAGACCCAATGGTACTTTCAGCGCTTTGCGACCCACCTCCCTGCAGAGGGAGAGATTGTTCTTTTCGACCGAAGCTGGTACAACCGTGCCGGTGTGGAACATGTAATGGAATTCTGTACAGATGATGAGTACTGGGAGTTCCTGCGCTCCTGTCCCCGGTTTGAAGAGATGCTGATTCACTCCGGAATCATCCTGATCAAATACTGGTTCT
>JAGLTY010000180.1 GCA_023135025.1 Bacteroidales bacterium
TGCATAGTTGTATTGATGATTTTTTTCTGCATCTCATCATAGTTGTCACTCCATCCCTCCTTCCAAGCCATTCCATCCTCGTATGCCCAGGGCATACAGAATACGGTTTGCGTGGATGAAGAGTTACGTACAATGGTCTTCATCAGTGACTTCATCGATGGATAAACGGGGTGATGCTTGATCATGTCGGGGTATGCCATCACAACACCAACGCCCTGTAAGATAACATAGTCCCACTCATTTGATTTGATTTTTGACCTGGTGACCGTACTCTCTGCATGATCTGCAAGGAAAAGGCCCGAAGGAATATGTTGATCTATAAAGAGCACCTCTCCACCCTGTTCGGAAAGTTGACGAAAGATATCCGGAAGGTTGTTGTAATTGAAGTAGCTGCTGCCAATAAACAGAATCTTTACGGGCTCCTTTGAATAGAGAGGTAGGGAGCATGTGAGAAAAATGGAGATCACCATTGTCAGGAAAGCAGCAGGAAATGATGATTTTCTCATGGTGCATTCAGCGTCTGTTTTTCTTCTTCTTCTTTCGGTTTTTCTGAAAGGCCTCCTCCTGGTCCAGCAATGATTGCCAGTCGGTCTCTTCATTCTCTTTGGAGGATTCAATGGTATCCCGGTAAAAGCCTTTGGATATTTCGGTTCTGTAGATCGGCTTTCCCAGCTGCTCTTCTATGGTGGCCAACATCTCTCTCTCCTCTTTGCTGCAAAAGGAGATGGCCTGGCCCTTGTGCGATCCCCGGCCGGTCCGTCCCACCCTGTGTACGTAATATTCAGGAGATTCGGGAAGATCATAATTTACCACGAATTCCACATCGGGGATGTCAATTCCTCTTGCACTAACATCCGTAGCTATCAGCACCTTTACCTCTCCTTTATGGAAGAGCTGCATGGTGAGTTGACGCTGCTTTTGCTCCTTGTCACCATGGATGGTTTCTGCTTGAATATCAACTCTTTCCAAGGCCTTTTTTACCCGTTCAGCCCGGACTTTTGTTCTCACAAATACCAGGATTTTCTGATCCGGATTGTTGGTGATTACATTCTCCAGGAAAAAACGCTTGTCGTCCATTTCAATAAATGCCACGGCATGTTCGATATTTTTGGCCACGGGATCCTTGGGTGAAATCTGGATGCGGATGGCGTCAGTCACCAGGGAGTAGGCAATCTTCTTAATTTTTTCATCGATGGTTGCAGAGAAGAAAAGGGTTTGACGTTTCCTGGGGAGGTGACGCATCAGGTCACGTATATCTTTGATAAATCCAAGGTCGAGCATATGATCGGCCTCATCCAGCACCAGGATCTCAACCCGCTTGAGCTGAAGTGCACCCTGACTCACCAGGTCAAACATCCTTCCCGGAGTGGCAATCAATACATCTACCCCTCTGTTCAGCTGTTCAATCTGCGGATCCTGCTCCACCCCGCCGTGAATGGCAAATGCTTTGACCCTGGTGTGTTTTCCCAGCACCCTGAATACATTTTCGGTTTGCAGGGCCAATTCATGGGTGGGTACCATCACCAGGCACTTGACACCATCGGGACGACCCTTGATTTTGCGCTCTTGCAGCATATGAAGAACCGGGATGGCGAAGGCAGCCGTTTTCCCGGTACCTGTCTGGGCAATGGCAAGCACATCCTCTCCTCTTAAAATTGAAGGAATGGATTTAAACTGGATATCGGTGGGTTTTTTAAAACCCAGTTTGGAGATGCTGGTCTTAATCCCATCTGCAATAGGGTACTCTTCAAACTTCATTTATTCAATATTTGGTGCAAAGGTCTCAATATTCCAGACAAACTTCAAATCTTTCCCCCTGTTGTTGCCGGAAATGGCTTATAGAGGGAATTTGGAATATTTGATTACCTTTGTCGAAATTTCTTAGCCGACTTTTCAATTAGGCAGTATTCCCCATTTTCGGGGACCCCTCTCTTTTTTTTATGATTCAGCTAAGGCGGCGAACTCTTTGAAGCTCGTCTTTTTATACAATATAGCAGCCTTGAGACAGGGCTGTTCAAAATCTATTATATGAGTAATACAACAGTAAACAACAGACAAAGTAACCATTCAAATTCAGGCCGGAAAAGAGTTCATGGATCAAACCAGAGAAACCGAAACAATGCCCGTCCGGCTAAAAAAGTATCGACACTCGATCCTTCCCTTCTGGTGAAAGAAGCAGATCATGCAGTGGTAGAAAAAGTATTTCGCTCAGACCGGTTGGTCAGTGAGCTTCCCATAGATACAAAACTGAAGCAGGCCCTTGCTTTAAAGGGATATGAAAGACCCACTGAAATTCAGGACAGAACACTGGAGACATTGATGGAGGGCAGTGACCTTCTGGGAATTGCACAAACAGGGACCGGGAAAACCGGGGCATTCCTGATCCCCATTATCGAACAACTGCTTCATAAAAGAGTAAATCCTTATGCACTGATTGTGGTACCTACCCGTGAACTGGCTCTCCAGGTTGAGGAGGAGTTTAAGAGCATGGCCAGGGGATTGGGTCTGTATAGTGCCTGTTTTATCGGAGGAACCAATATCAACAGGGATCTGCAGAATCTTCGCAGGAGCAGTCATGTGGTTATTGCCACCCCGGGCAGACTGCTTGACCTCACAGATCGCCGGGCCATTGATTTAGGAAAATTTAAGACGCTGGTACTGGATGAGTTTGACCGCATGCTTGACATGGGTTTCATTCGGGACGTGAACCGTATTCTTGATGGAATGAAACAGCGCAATCATACCATGCTCTTCTCAGCCACGCTTGACAGGTCACAGCAATCGATGATTAACAATATTTTGAAGAATCATGTGACCGTGAAGGTGAGCACTGGAAATAGTTCAGGTGATGGCATTGATCAGGAGGTGATCAGGCTGAAACCAGGAGAAGACAAATTTAAAGTGTTGCATGAAATGTTGTCTCAGAGTGAATTTAAAAAAGTACTGCTCTTTGAAGAGACCAAGCACAGGGTGAGCCGTCTTTGCCTGAAGTTAAATAAGTCAGGCATCCAGGCAGATCAGATTCATGGTAACAAGAGCCAGAATGCCAGGCAAAATGCACTGAAGGCATTTAAGCAGGGCCGCGTTCAGGTACTGGTAGCAACCGATGTGGCTTCACGTGGTCTTGATGTATCCGATGTATCGCATGTGATCAATTACCAGGTTCCGCAGACCCATGACAGCTACATCCACCGCATTGGCCGTACCGGGCGTGCCGGTAAGATTGGGAAGGCCTATACATTTGTAGCCTGACAGCACACATGTTAACTATCCAACCAGCTTTTAAATTCACGTACACGTTCGCGTGCTACTACAATTTTATGATCGTCAATACCATCAATATCGATCTTTAGACGGTTGTTGGACCAGGCGATGATCTGGGAGCATGCCTTAATGGAGACAATGTACTTCCGGTTGATCTTAAAGAACCTGCTCCAATCCAGTATGCTCTCCAACTCTTCCAGCGAATAGTCGATGATATAGTTTCTGTGTGCACTGGTATGGAGGTAGGTGGTCTTCTCAAAACTGTAAAAAGCAAGGATATCTTCTACCATAATGGTCCTGATCTTCTCCCCCACTTTGACCATAAACCTCGATTTAGTCCGCCTGGAACCCGGGCTGGTTCTGAGGTTCAGAAGGCTTTCCAGTTCAACGTGTGAGGTAAACTGCCTTGCTTTCTCAATGGCCTTTCTTAGTCGTTCCTCTTCAATGGGTTTCAGGAGGTAATCAATACCATTGGTATTGAATGCCTCAATGGCATAAGTGTCATATGCGGTGGTAAAGATGATGGGACACTGCACATTGACTTTCGAAAAGATTTCAAAGCTGATACCGTCAGCAAGTTGCACATCCGAAAAGATCAGTTCCACCGCCGGCTCTTGTGCCAGGTATTCCACCGATTCCCTGACTGTATCAAATACAGCGGCCACCTCCATCTCCGGCGCAACCAGCTGAATCAGCCTTTTCAGGTGATTCACGGCCCTGGTTTCATCTTCCAGAATGATCACCCTCATTGTTCACCCAATTTAATTACAGGTACCTCTACGAAGAATGAACGGTCTGTCTCCGTGATAACAATCTCTTTGTCGGTAAAGTATCTGAACTGCTGCCTTATATTTGATAATCCAGTCTTTCTTGAATTCAGCCCGGCAGATTTCAACTGCAGGTTGTTCTCCACCTTCAAATACTCCCCGTTTCGCACGATCTGTACAGTCAGAGGTTGTGATGCCGATATCTCATTGTGTTTCACGCAGTTTTCAATCAGAAGCTGAAGGGTCATGGGAACGATCATCTCGTGCTCCCTCGCCTCAAACTCCTGCCGGATGGAGAGTTTCTCTTCAAACCTTGTTTGTAACAGATAGCTGTATGCCTCAATGAACTCCAACTCCTCTTTGATTGGTACCAGCTCCCTGTCCCTGCTGTCAAGTACATACCGGAACAGCTGGCTCAGCTGCCTGATGAAATCAACTGCCTTGTTCTGATCCTCATATACCAGGTCACTCAGCACATTGAAGCTGTTGAAGAGGAAATGGGGATTGATCTGGTTTTGAAGCGATTCGTACTTGTACATCAGCATCTCTGCTTTGAACCGTTCAGCCTCCTGAAAGGACTCCTTCCAGTTTCTGAAAAAGCCTATAGCCACAAAGATCAGGGAGATCACAAAGGAGATCATGATCGCTATATAGCTAGTCCGAAGTACCCAGTAGAGGGGTTTTTCAGGCAATTCCCCCAGTATCAGCCAGAACATGATGATCTGAACCACAAGGTAGGCAAAAGCTGAATATCCGATGATCGCCAGGCTCCCGTAAATGGCTCTTTTCACCAGGTGGTCATGCCAGCTGTACCTCCTGTCGAGCAACCTGTAAATGTAGCTGTGACCGGCCCACTGGGTTGTACCAATCGCTATCGCCCAGCCATAGCAGATCACAAACTCCCGGAAACCCTCATCGTAACCGTCAAAAAAGAGAAGTGTGATCAGCAGGGCCAGGACAAGCATCCCTGCCAGGGTGAACAGAAATCGCCTTACCGGATATCTATTTGAACAGGAACCTTTCATCATGTTCTGCAAAATA
>JAGLTY010000181.1 GCA_023135025.1 Bacteroidales bacterium
AAATGGTTGTAATTCCTGTATTCTCAGATTCAGGTGTAGGAGGTGGAGCGGCGGGGGTTGTTGCTCTGAAATTTATTGATGTGGTGGTCCCTGCCATGGACGATGCACCAGACACATTGTATGCAATCCTCACGCTGGATTATATATACCGCCATGTGCAGTTGGGATGGAAAACTTTTGCCGAGTGGGACGATAAGGTGGAGTACTACCAGGGCAATGTGAGCAAAAAGGTGCCGCTTTTTCTGAAAAATGATTACCTGCCCCGCCTCTTTTGCATTGGAACTGATCAGGGAGGGAAGAGTGCGTTGAAGTTCCGGAAAAGCCCGGGAAAGGAATACCTGCTTCAATTCAGGGATCACCTTGATGCCAGCCGCTTCCTGGAGTGGTTGCAGAATCCGGCGCGTATGCAAGCCGATCCTGTTTTTATCGGTAGCAACAAGCTGCTTTATAAAGGTGACCCCGTTACACCTGGTGAGGTAGTTGGGAATCAATTGAAAGTATTGCCGGTCTATTAGATAAGGGCAATTACCCGGTTATTTGCCCCCGTACCAGAATCCGCGGTTCCAGCTGTGTTCACGAAGCCGAATCAACATATCTTCTGAAAGTTCAGGCAGGTTAGAAACGGAGGTGTTCTGAATGGCCTGCTGCTTGTTCCGGATCCCTGGAATCACAGTGGATACTGCCTCATGAGAGAGCGCAAATTTGAGCGCCAGTTCGGGCATGGAGTAGCCACCCTCCTTAAACTCCTTTTTAATCTGCTCGGTACGCCTTACACCTCTCTCCAGGCGGTCGCCTGCAAAGTAATTGCTTCTGAAGTCGTCCGGTCCAAATGATTCATTGCCCGTATACTTGCCGGTGAGTACCCCTTCATCGAATGCTACCCTGACTATTATACCTGTCCCAGTCTCCTTTGCTACCGGGAAGAGTTGTGCCGCCGGCTCCTGTTCAAAGATGTTATAGATAACCTGCAAAACATCCACCATCCCGTCGCGCATCAACTGGACCACACAGTTCTGGTCATGTTCCGGGGTTGAGATTCCGATTTGCTTCACCACTCCTTCCGATTTCATCTTTTGAAGAATCTTAAGGGCCACAGGGTTGTCGTTCCAGGCACGGGTCCATGTGTGAAGCAGAAGCACATCAAGGCTCTCCACCTGGAGGTTTTTCAGGCGCTTCTCCACATTTTCACGCAAATATTTTTCAGAATACCTCTCTTCAATTTTGCAGTAAGGTGAAGGGGGCCATTTTCCAGGTGCAGGGGGTGTCTTGGTGCAAACATATACCGTCTCGGATCGTGACTTCAGGAACTCCCCGATGATTTGTTCCGACTTTCCGTTGCCATAGCCCGCTGCAGTATCGATAAAATTCACTCCATTGTCCAATGCGGTTTTCAGGCCTTCCAGTGAATCTTTGTCGGATTGTTCACCCCAGCTGCCACCGATGGCCCAGGCTCCGAAACCAATTTCTGAAACCTCAAGGCCACTGTTTCCAAATTTGCGTTTTTTCATCGGAATCTAATTTTATTTAAAACTACAGTAATCGTAAGAATTCTGCAAAATGGATTTTTACTAACTTTCCTCAAACAATCCTCTTAAAACTTGTCAAATGAAAGATCCTAACATTTTTTCCAGAAGGAACTTCTTTAAAAGTGCAGGTATCGGTGCTGCTGCTGTGGCAGGCATGCCGCTGTTGCTCCAATCGTGTTCACCTGCAGGGGAAGCGGGTAAAATTCACGACTTTTTCAATGATGGTGATGTGGTGCTGTTCCAGGGAGACTCCATCACCGATGCAGGACGGAACAAGCAACAGGAACTGCCCAATAATCCCTGGTCTTTCGGAGTGGGATATGCCAACCATATCGGCTCCTGGTTGCTGGAGGAGATGCCGGAAAAGGATCTGACCTTATATAACCGGGGGATCAGTGGAAACAAGGTATTTCAACTGGCCGACCGGTGGGAGAAGGATTGTCTTGATCTGAAACCCAATGTGCTGAGTATCCTGATAGGCGTGAACGATTACTGGCATTTCCGAAACGGAAACTATGACGGTACTCCCGAAATATATGAGAACGATTTTCGGAAACTGCTCTACCGGACAATGGAAGCTCTTCCCGATCTGAAACTATTGATCTGTCAGCCCTTTATCCTTACCGGTACCAGCGCGGTGGATGAATCGTGGGTGGAGCCATTCAATGCTTACCAGGTGATTGCGAAAAAGATATCGGATGAATTTGGTGCCATATGGGTGCCCTTTCAGGAGATATTTGACCGTGCCATTGAAGCAGCTCCTCCAACCTATTGGGCCGGAGATGGAGTACACCCCTCCATGGCCGGAGCCCAGTTGATGGCAAATAGCTGGCTGGAGGCGTTGGGGTAGGTATTATTTAGCCTGTCGGTACTCCTCCTCAAGTTCGTTGAAAATCTCCTTAACTGTGGAGATGCGATTTACCCGTCCTGCATTGGCTCCGACGAAAGCAAAGCCATCTTTCAGGTTTCCTTTGAAAGCTGCGAGAAGTGCATCAGAGATACAGTAGAGGGTGGTCTTCGGGTTGCACGATTTAATACAGTTGCGTTTGCAAAATGCTGGCCTTCTCTGCCCATCGTTTGCCTCCTGCAGAAACCGGTTGAAAATGGATCTGCCGGGCATGCCCACGGGGCTCTTGATGATTTGTATATCCTCTTCGGTGGCATCTATAACGGCCTGCTTGAATTCGTCCGAGGCATCGCACTCTTCGGTGGCAATAAACCGGGTACCCAGCTGAACAGCACTGGCGCCCTGTTTCATAATTTCTACAATATCTTTGCCGTTGAAGATGCCTCCTGCGGCGATGACAGGTACCTCTTTGTTAAATTTCTCCTTGATCTCACTGGCCACTTTGACCACCTCTGCAACCAGGTTTTCCAGTGTATTGCTTATCTCCTCAAGTGCATTTGCCTTAAAACCCAGATGACCGCCGGCTTTTGGACCCTCTACCACGAAAGCATCCGGCAGGTAATTATAATTCTGGTGCCATTTCTGAGTGATAATGGAGGCAGCCCTTCCCGAGGAGACGATGGGAACCAGTTTGGTCTTTTTTCCTTTGCTCAGGTAAGAGGGGAGGTCCAGGGGTAGTCCGGCTCCCGAGAAAATAATATCTATACCCTCGTCGATGGAGGTTTTCACCATTTCCGAAAAGTCGGTCAGGACCGACATAATATTTACACCAAGCACCCCGGAGGTCATCTCACGTGCTTTTCGGATCTCCTGCTTAATCCCTTCAATATTCCCTTTTTTATAACCCAACTTACTCTGATTGTTGGTAAGTCCGATTCCTACAGTGGAAATAATACCGATGCCTCCCATATTGGCTACTGCCGAAGCGAGCTTTGACAGGGATATTCCAATTCCCATTCCCCCCTGGATAATGGGTACACGTATTTTTAAGTCTCCGATATTCAGCGGTTTCATAGTCATGACCTTGAATGAGCGACAAATGTACTCTTTTATTTACGGGAGATGCAGCTTAGGGATGAATTACCCCAGTTAGGGATGAATTTTACAAATTGCTTCTATCTTTATGTAATGAAAAGGCACTGCAACAAACCCTTTCCACCCTCGAAAATTCCTTTTTTTTACGGCTGGGTGATCCTGGCTGCCGGGACCATCGGGATTCTGATGAGTATACCCGGACAGACCATGGGGGTGTCGGTTTTTATTGAAAGCCTGCTTTCGGATCTGCAGATCAACCGCAACAACCTGAGCCTGGCTTACCTGGTGGGTACCCTCGGCTCGGGACTGATTATCACCCGTGCCGGAAAACTTTATGATCAATATGGGGCGCGGGTAATGGCATTTATAGCCGGAGTGATGCTGGGGGTGATGCTGGTTTACCTGACGCGGGTCGACCACATGGTAAGTGTCCTTGCAGAGAACGGATGGCTGTCACCGGCACTGCTCACCTTTGTACTCCTGGCCGTTGGATTCTGGGGGATTCGTTTTTTTGGACAGGGGCTGCTCACCATGGTTTCGCGGAATATGGTGATGAAGTGGTTCAACCGCCGAAGGGGTCTGGCCAATGCAGTGCTGGGGATCTTCTCAGCACTCGGATTTTCCGTTGCTCCAAAGATACTGGACCAGGTTATTCAGCGGTTGGAATGGCGGGGTGCATGGATTTTCCTGGCCATACTGGTTGGGATTGGCTTCGCCCTGTTTGTCATCTTTTTCTACAGGGATAATCCGGAAGGTTGTGGCTGTGTGGCTGACGGAAAGCTGGGGGCTGGTAAGAAAGGCCGAAGGCCACCCAGTTTGCCTGATCATGATTTCACCCTAATGGAAGCCAGGAAAACCATTGCATTCTGGGCGTTTACACTGGGACTCTCACTCTCTGCACTCTATATAAGTGGACTGACCTTTCATGTGGTCTCTGTCTTTGAGGCTTCCGGCCTCACCAGGGAGCAGGGACTGGGTATTTTCATTCCGACCTCGCTGATTGCGGTGGGGATCCAGTTTATTGGCGGTTATGCCAGCGACTATATCAGGTTGAAATTCCTGCTGCTTCTCTTTGCATTAGGCATGGTTCTCTCCACTGTGGGTCTTATAATGCTGGGTGGACAATCGTGGGCTTACTGGATGATCATCAGTGGAAACGGGGTGGTCTGGGGCCTTTATACAGTTTTGATCGGGGTAACCTGGCCCCGGTTTTACGGGTTGAAGCACCTGGGTGCTATTTCAGGATTCTCATTGAGCTGGACCGTGATCGGATCGGCCCTGGGGCCCTATATGTTTAGCTTGTCCGTCGATCTTACCAGCAGCTATGACCTGGTGGCCTGGATCTGCCTGGCAATCGCTGTAATAGTGGTGGCGATTGCATTCAAAGCAGATAACCCGGGGTTACCATCCAACCTCCGTCTATAGTCTGAACGAGATTTCAAAAATTGTAGCAACCATAAGTGCAAATTCTGCATCTTCCTATTGTAATCTATAAGCATGACACCATGAAAAGCTATATCTCATATATAATAGTCCTTCTGATTTCGTTAAGCGCCTTTCCCTCCTGTGAGAAAGCAGACCCAA
>JAGLTY010000182.1 GCA_023135025.1 Bacteroidales bacterium
GAGAATAAGGGAACCGGGATTATCTTGATCGTGATTGGATCATTTTTCATGCTACCTCGTATCATTCATGTACCGCATTACTGGGGCTCACTGTTCTGGCCATCCATGCTGATCCTGCTTGGACTTGTGATAATCTTCAGCAGTCGCAGGCATGGTGCAGGAGGAACCTACTTTGGGGGTCATAAGAGAAAAGCATCCAGTGAGGACTGGCTGGACGATGTAACCATTTTTGGTGGCGGGGACCGGATTATAAATTCTCAGCAGTTCAAAGGAGGTAAGATTACCCATATCTTCGGAGGTTCCAAGATTGATTTTACCAGGGGGAAACTGGCACCGGGGAAAAACTATCTGGAGGTTGTAATGATCTTTGGGGGAACCAAAATGATTCTACCTGAAAGCTGGGACGTGAAGGTGGGGGTGACTTCGGTTTTTGGTGGGTTCTCCGATAAGCGGATCAAGTCCATTGTGGTTGCCGATACCGACAGAAGTCTGCATATTACAGGGGTGAGTGTGTTTGGTGGCGGTGAGATTGTTAATTACCTCTGACCATGAGTCATCCCATTACCGGAAACAGGAGATCGGTACTGATCTACTCTTTGGTCTGGCTGATGGTCTCGGCCGTTCAGGGAGTGCTCTACCTCTATATCCTGCACTTTCCCATATCGGTAGTAGTTACCGATGCTTTAATCTCCAACCTTTTATTTGGTTTCATGGGCCTGCTGGCCTGGTATCCCACGCGGTATATCCCATTCCAGAAACAATCCCCTTTCTATTCAATTATGGCCCACGTAGTGGCCGGGATTATTGTGATGGGGACCTGGGTCCTGCTTACTATAGGATCGCTGAATTTGATCTTTAGCGAGCAGGAAGATTATATTGAGTTTCTGAACCAGACAGTGGTATGGAGGTCCATGCTGGGGGGACTGGTCTACCTGGTACTGGTATTGATCTATTATCTGGTCTCCAACAATCAGAAACTACAGGAGCGATCGCAACAGGAGGAGCGGTTGAAAGGCCTGGTGAGGGATGCAGAACTGAATATGCTTAAATCCCAGATCAATCCCCATTTCCTGTTTAATTCTTTGAACTCCATCTCCTCGCTGACCATGACCAATCCGGATGAGGCAAGGGAGATGATTATCAGGCTTTCAGATTTTCTTAGATACTCGCTAAAACATCGGGAAAACGAGTTTGTGCCACTGGCAGAAGAGCTGGGTAGAATGAAGGATTACCTGGCCATTGAAAAAATCCGGTTTGGGGAGAAACTTTTGTATGAATTTGACATTAACCGAGAGTGTGAGGAGTTCCCGGTTCCAACCATGATTTTTCAACCCCTGTTCGAAAATGCCATCCGTCACAGTGTGTATGAGAGTGTCGATCCGGTGACCATCAGGTTTTCATGTATGTCTGATCAGGGGTATATGAAAGCAGTGATAACAAACGATTATGACCCTGGAATTCCTTCCATGAAAGGAACAGGGGTTGGGCTTCAGAATGTCCGGCAGCGCATCGTACTTGCCTATCAGGAGAAGGGTACCGTACATTGGGTCGGTAACGACGGAGTTTTTACTGTAACTATATTATTTCCACGTATATTTATATAGAGATGAGTCAGATAAAGATAATCCTAGTTGAAGATGAACGTCCGGCCAGGAATCTGCTAAGAACCTATCTGGAAGAGTTCCCGGATATGGAGATTCTGGGTGAATATGACAATGGGTTCGATGGACTGAAGGCCATCAATGAATTAAAACCTGATGCCATCTTCCTGGATGTCCAGATGCCCAAGTTGACCGGTTTTGAATTGCTGGAGGTTCTCGAGCATCAGCCTGAGGTGATCTTTACCACCGCCTATGATCAATTTGCCATACGTGCCTTTGAGAGAAATGCGGTGGACTACCTGCTGAAGCCCTTTTCCAGGGAGCGTTTCAGGGAGGCAATTACAAAACTTAACTCACGTCTTGAGTCAAAGCGGGGAGGAGTAAAAGAGGAGAGCGGTATTGAGAAGATTAAGCAACACTTTGCTGAGAGTGATGAGCTATTGCACAGGGTGGTCATTAAAAAATCTGGCAAGATCCATGTGATCTCAACCAGCGATATAAATTTTTTAGAAGCACAGGATGACTATGTGATGATCTATACCGATGAGGGTAAGTATTTGAAGCAGCAAACCATGAAGTATTTTGAACAACACCTGGATTCCCAGCAGTTTGTGAGGGTGCATCGCTCCTATATAGCCAATATCACCTGCATTGAACGTATAGAACCCTATGAAAAGAGTAACTTTGTACTGATCCTAAGGGATGGAAATAAGGTTCCTGTGAGCCGTAGCGGAATGCAGGTATTAAAGGAGAACCTTGATTTTTAAGTAAAAAGAGGCAGCCGATGACATTGCAAATTGACGAGAAGGATTTAAGTAAGTTCATCGTAGTTGGAGACAGGGTGTTGATCAAACCCAAGAGCCAGCTGGATCGTACCAAATCGGGGCTCTATCTACCCCCCGGGGTGCAAGAGAAGGAGAAGATTCACAGTGGATATGTTTTAAGGGTGGGCCCGGGTTATCCAATTCCTGCCATCCAGGATACAGATGAGCCCTGGAAGGACAGGGGCGATGATGTGAAATATGTGCCCCTGCAACCCAAGGAGGGTGATGAGGCGATATATCTGCAGAAGAGTGGTTACGAAATTGAATTTAACAATGAACGGTATGTGATCATTCCCCACTCTGCCATCTTGATGCTGATCAGGGATGAGGATCTCTTTAAATAGGTTTGCCGGATTTCCATCTTAATGATGCAATCGGATTTCCGATTTTGTCATTTACTTTGACGATCTTTTCTGGTGGGATTATTGTTTCATGCACTCCCGGTGCCTGAAACAATCCACCAGGTGATCATTTACAAGACCGGTGGCCTGAAGGTGGGCGTAGATAATGGTAGAGCCCAGGAACTGAAAGCCCCTTTTTTTCATATTCTTTGAAATTGTATCGGAAAGGGGTGTGTTGGCCGGGATCTTCGATAGGTTTTCGAAGTGGTTAACAACCTGTTTGCCATCAGTAAAACCCCACAGGTAGTTGGAAAAGGTTCCATATTGTTCTCTGACTTCCAGGAAGCGCCTGGCATTGTTGATAGATGATTCAATTTTCTTTCTGTTCCTGATAATTCCTCTATCCTGGAGCATTGTTTGGATACGTGCCTCATCAAAACGTACTACCAGCTCCGGATCAAAACCGGCATAGAGCCTTCTGTACCCTTCACGTCTTTTCAGGATGGTAATCCAGCTAAGTCCTGCCTGTGCCGATTCAAGTACCAGGAACTCAAATTGCTTGCGGTCATCACGCACAGGAACTCCCCATTCCAGGTCGTGATACTCCATATATAAGGGATCTGAAACAGACCACCCACAACGCCTTTTTTCTATCATGATACAATTTAATAAATCCAGTGAATTTATTTAGAATTAATATAACTTGGTGGTAAAAATAAGAGGTTGAAGCAGTGTGAAATGAAATAATGTATCTTTGCATCACAGAAGACCGTGTTTTTTTCTCTACAAGTGTGAAACGAATAACAATGGGTTAAATATTTCATGGGAATGCAGATCGGAAATATTGCAGAATTGCTGAAGGCTAAAGTTTTAACACCCGGACTTGATTTAACCAGTGAGGTTTCTCATGCCTTCACATCCGACCTGATGAGTGATGTTCTGACCGGCGAT
The DNA here is from genome assembly GCA_023135025.1 of Bacteroidales bacterium. Taxonomy (GTDB): domain Bacteria; phylum Bacteroidota; class Bacteroidia; order Bacteroidales. The sequence goes on from JAGLTY010000182.1 coordinate 3,718, forward strand.
TACGACAAAACAATACTGATTACCGGGCTCTCAAACCTGCAGGCCATCCGTACAGCGGAGATGTCCGATATCCGGGAGGTGATCATTGGTCGTAACAAGGAGGTGAGTCGGGAGATGATCGAACTGGCCCATGACAATGATATTGTTTTGATCCGGAGCAGTTACTCTCTTTACAGGATCTCGGGGATTCTGTATGAAGCAGGTATTAAGCCCGTATATTAATGGTGCTGCAGTATCATATCGACGGTGGTGATTTTGTAAATGCCGGTAAGGCGTCCAGTGCAATAAAAAGGGTATTGAAACAGCTGGATGTACCGGCAAAAAGGATCAAACGGGTCGTCATAGCACTTTATGAGACCGAAGTCAATGTTGTGGCCCATGCCAGCCAAGGAGTGATTGAAGCAGTGATTGAACCAGAAAGGATCACCATTACTGTAAAGGACAGCGGACCGGGGATTTCCGATATTGAAAAGGCCATGCAGGAGGGTTACACCACAGCTTCGAAGGAGGTAAGGGAGATGGGTTTTGGAGCCGGAATGGGGCTCCCCAATATAAAAAGAAACAGTGATGACCTGCATATAGAGAGTGTTCCGGGAGAGGGAACCTTTATCAGGATCACCAATGATTTGAGAGATTGAAACAATCTGATTCACATAACGGTTTTCATCATGCTCTGAAAGTAGTGGATGAGCTCTGCATTGGTTGTACCCATTGCATGACTGCCTGTCCCACCCAGGCGATTCGTGTAAGGGATGGTAAGGCCATCATTATCGAAGAGCGTTGTGTCGATTGCGGCAATTGTTGCAAAGCCTGCCCGGTATCGGCTATCCTTATTGAACAGGACGATTTTGAAGAGATCTTTAACTACCCTGTTCGTATCGCCCTGGTCCCTTCGGTCTTTATTGGGCAGTTTCCTTCACATATCAAAACAGGTGATGTATTTGGAGGATTAAAAAGCCTTGGATTTACACATATTGTGGAAATCGATAGTGTGGTGGATCTGGTACAACAGGGATATGATGCATTTGTCGGAGATCCGGAGTGTGCAAAACCTGCCATCTCCACATTCTGTCCGGCCATTGTCCGCCTGATCCAGGTGAGGTTCCCCTCCCTGGTGGATCACCTGATCGGAGTAAAGCCACCTTCTGATGTGGCTGCCATTCACTACAGAAAGCAGATGGAGGACCAGGGATTTGATCCTTCAGGAATCGGCATCTTCTATATAACCCCATGTGCGGCTAAGATAGCTTCAATCAAGAGTCCTGTTGGAGAGAAAGAGTCGCCCGTGGACGGGGTCATCAACATGGAGTACATGTATAACAAATTGCTC
>JAGLTY010000183.1 GCA_023135025.1 Bacteroidales bacterium
TAAGTAGCAGATTTGAAAAAAAGTACCAACCATGGAGATAAATACCAATCTTTCTCTTAAAGCTCAGCAGGACGTCGAACTGGTTCAAAAAGCCAAAAAGGGCGACCAGCTTGCCTATGCTGAATTATTGGGAAGGTACCGCGATGCCATCTATTTCATGCTGCTAAAAATGGTAAACAGCCCGGTAGATGCTGAAGATCTTACCATCGAAGCTTTTGGAAAAGCTTTTAAGAACATCGACCAGTACACCCCTAATTTCGCATTTTCTACCTGGTTGTTTAAAATTGCCACCAACAATTGCATCGATTTTATCCGGAAAAAACGGGCCAGTCATGTCTCTCTCGACCAGACTATGGATGGTGAAGATTCACTTGCTCCATCTACCCTGATCCAGTCTGACGATCCAGATCCGGAAACCTATATGATTAACCAGCAGAAAATAAAGCATATGCGAAAGATTGTTTCGCGCCTGAAGCCCCGGTACAGACAGCTGGTTGAATTGCGCTATTTCAAGGAGTACTCATACGATGAGATCGCTGTGGAACTAGATATCCCAATAGGCACTGTAAAAGCACAACTCTTCAGGGCCCGGGAACTGCTTCTCAATATCCTGAACCGTTCGCAAGAAAAGCCCTGATACGCCGGTCCCTGAGATAGTTATGGAGCTGATCCGAAAATATTTCCCTGATCTTACCTCCCAACAGATCAGACATTTCGAAAAGCTGATGAGCATTGTCCCTCAGCTTAATCAAAAGGTGAATGTGATCTCCAGGAAGGATATTGCATACCTGGAAGAGAGGCACATCCTTCATTCACTTTCCATAGCCATGAAATTCCGGTTTGACTCAAAAGCCAGGGTTGTTGATGTGGGCACCGGCGGAGGCTTTCCGGGAATCCCCCTGGCCATTATGTTTCCTGATACTGCTTTTACACTGGTAGACTCCATTGGAAAAAAAATAGAGTTGGTTCGGGAGATTACCGACCACCTGAAATTGAAAAATGTTACCCCGGTGAACGAAAGAATGGAGCAGCTGAACCTGAAAGCAGACTTTGTGGTCTCAAGGGCAGTCACCGCTTTTCCGAAATTGCACCAGTGGACCCAAAAGATCATAGAACCCGGCAGTGACCAGTCCATGCCCAACGGTTTGATATCTTTAAAAGGAGGTGATCTGGAGAAGGAGCTGGCCCCGTTCAAAAAACGGACTGAGCAATTCCCCCTTTCAACCTGGTTTGAAGAGTCATTTTTTTATTCGAAAATGATTGTATATCTAAAAAAATGACTTATTTTTGCACCCTCAAAACAAATTTCTTATGAAGCGTACATTTCAGCCATCCAACAGGAAAAGAAAGAATAAGCATGGATTCAGGGAGCGGATGTCATCAGCCAGCGGACGTGGTGTGATAGCCGGAAGAAGGAAAAAAGGGCGTAAAAAGCTAACCGTTTCCGACGAACCAAGACACAAAGCATAAAGAATAAACATTTTTACTCTTTACTGAATAACTGACCGATACCCGGTTGGTTATTTTTTTGCTCATTTTTTTACAATAAACATTACCTTTGCGCAAAGCTCGAAATATGGAATTCTTCAGGTTTCTACTTACAAAAAAATTCTTGCGACATCTGGGGCTGGCAGCAGCCATTGCTCTGATATTGCTGCTGGGAACACTACTGTGGCTTAAGATATATACACATCATGGGAAGACCATAATGGTTCCCGATCTAACAGGCCTCACCATGGATGAGGTGGGTGATGTAACCTCCTCCAGGCGCCTTAGGTTTGAAGTAGTCGATTCGGTTTTCTCCACTGAAATGCCACGGGGAACAGTGATAAAACAAAATCCGAATGCCAGTTCCAGGGTGAAGAAAAACAGGAAAATTTTCCTGACCATGAATGCAGTTAACCCGGAAATGGTCTCAATGCCACAGCTTATTGGACTCTCCTTCCGCCAGGCCAGACTTGCATTACAAAATGCAGGATTGATTCAGGGCACCATCCAATACAGGCCCGATTTTGCTAAAAATAATGTGCTACAACAAATGCACAGCGGCACCGTTATTAATGAAGGAACCATAATCACCAAGGGAGCGGTCATAGATCTTGTTCTGGGTATGGGGCTTAGCAGTAAAACAACCCGGGTACCCGACCTTGTGGGAAGGGGACTTGAAGAGGCATCCGGGATCATTTCTGATTACTATCTGAATCTCGGGGCCATTACGTACGACAAAAGTCTGGAAGAAGCTAAGGACAGTTCAGGCGCTTTCATATGGAGGCAGTACCCTGATTTCGATGAGTTTAAGAGATTGAATATGGGCATGGAGATGGATATCTGGCTTACTTTAGACTCAACCCTTCTGCCCCTGCCCGATTCAACCTTCAATGGTGATAACACAGAAAGAATGAATGATTAAAATCAAATGCGTTATAGCATCTTTCCTGATCTGTTTTCCTGGAATTCTCAGGCTTCAGGCACAGGAGGTCATTACTCCCCTTTATAATAACCCAAGGGCTGCACAACAATACAACAACCTTTACAGTGTAAAGAAATCTACCCGGGCATCCCTGCTGGAGCTACCCCTGTTTGATGACTTTTCAAACAGCTCTCTGATTGCCGATACAGGCAGCTGGAGCGATGCCTTTGCTTTTGTGAACAACAACTTCTCAGTCGATCCGGTTTCCAACGGTGTGGTTACTCTGGACGCCCTGGATGCAGAGGGGTCCATCTATTCCCATGCTGTACTCTCCCCTCTCACCTTTGAGGCCGATCACCTTACCAGTCACCCTGTCAACCTCGCGTACCCGGCATCGGACAGTATCTACCTCAGTTTCCTGTACCAACCGGGTGGACTCTGCGACCTGCCTGAAGAGGAGGACTCACTGATGGTCGATTTCTTCGCAACCGATTCCAGTAAGTGGATCAATGTCTGGCGCATACCCGGCACCGGGCTTCACGCTTTCAAACATGTGATGATCCCTGTTACTGTTGAACGGTTCCTGACCAGCGGGTTCAGGTTCAGGTTCAGAAACAGGGCGAGTCTTCCCAGGAACAATGAGACACCCGATAAAAGGAGCAATGTAGACTACTGGCATCTGGATTATATACGCCTCCACAGAAACAGGTCCGCTGCTGACACCATCCTCAGGGATGTTGCTTTTAATACACCAATCACTACTGTCTTTAAAGAACTTACCGCTATTCCATGGTCTCATTTTGAACAGGCCCGTTTTACAACTCTCGCACCATTTGTGTCAGCAGGATACAGGAACAATGACTCCATCACCCGAAATGTAACCCGTTCCCTGACCATCCTGGAACCGCTCTATGGTGAATCAGAGCCTATCGGCACACCAACCGCACAGGACCTGCCTGCCTATGAGACAACTGTGGTTGATTTCCCATTTCCTTATGACCTGGATTTTGACAGAGGGGACTCCGCACTGGTCAGGTTCAAAGCGGCGCTTCGCACCGATGCTTTTGATCCCAAGGTCAACGACACGGTGATTCATGACCAGCTTTTCCGGGATTATTACGCCTATGATGACGGAACACCTGAGGCGGGGTATGGACTGCGGGGCGATGGTACAGCTTACGGAATGGTGGCCATCAGGCATTACTCCTATGAACCTGATATGCTGGGTGGTATCTATATCTATTTCAATCAGGTGTATGACTCGGTGAACCTGAAGGAGTACACTTTTAACCTGATGGTCTGGAACGATTCAGAGGGGATTCCGGGGTCGGTCATCTGGGACGATGAAACAACATACAGACCACTTTATACCTCCACCTATACAGGATTTGTTAAATATGAGTTTTCGGAACCGGTTCCGGTAAACGGAACTTTCTACGTAGGATGGAGACAGTATAAAGAGTATATACTCAATGTGGGGCTCGACCTGAACAGTGATCCCGATTCCCCGGTTATGTTTTACAACCTGGGCACCTGGATCGATTCAGATGCACCGGGCATGTTGCTCTTCCGTCCATATATGTATGACAGCAGCACCGGGATTGACAGGGCAGCGGAAACAGAAATGACACCCCTGAACCTCTATCCCAACCCGGCCACCGACCGGATCTGGTTCCAGGTCCCATCCAGTAACCACGACGATGCTATCCTTGTTGATATCTATGATACATCGGGCCGGCAACTTCACCATTCACTGCTTCGATCCAACAGCCTTGATGTTTCAGGATTTTCACCGGGTCTATATTATATCAGGACCATTATCGCCGGTAAACCTTACTATTCGAAAGTATTAATCAACCACTAGAAAAGCTACGTGGAACCTGCAGACAACAATGAATTATTTGAGCATTTCAGGTTCACAGCCGATCCTGGCCAGGCCCCCCTACGAATTGATAAATTCCTCTTTAACAGACTTGAAAACACCTCCAGAAGCAGAATTCAGTCTGCTGCCAATGCAGGCAATATCCTCTCCAACAGCTCCCCGGTAAAGCCAAACTACCGTGTAAAACCAGGAGATCTTATCACCATTGTTCTCCCCCATCCTCCACGAAAAATTGAACTGATTCCCGAGGATATCCCGCTGGATATTCTGTTTGAGGATGAGGATGTGATAGTGGTCAATAAAAGAGCCGGACTGGTGGTACATCCAGGGTATGGCAATTACACAGGAACCCTAGTCAATGCATTGATGTATCATCTCAGGGATAATCCACTTTTTCACTCAGGCGAGGAGAGGCCTGGACTGGTGCACCGGATCGATAAAAATACCTCCGGATTGCTGGTAGTTGCAAAAAATGAACTGGCTCTCAATAGACTGGCCAGTCAGTTCTTTCATAAAACATCCAAAAGAACCTATTCCGCTCTCGTGTGGGGCGATATGAATGATGAGGAAGGAACCATCAGAGGGCATATTGGCCGAAATCCAAAGGAGAGAAAACAGATGCATGTTTTCCCCGATGGAGACCAGGGCAAGGAGGCCGTGACCCATTACCGTGTTCTGGAACGGCTGGGTTATGTTAACCTGGTTGAATGCAGACTGGAAACCGGGCGCACCCACCAGATC
>JAGLTY010000184.1 GCA_023135025.1 Bacteroidales bacterium
TCGGTGCTGAAGGGACCGTGGTTGTTCACATCGGTCTTGTGGTTGGGTATGGGATCGTATTTATTGAACACCTCTCTCCATCCCGATTCAAATACCCTTCTGAGCAGTTCGTACTGCGTTGAGTCATAATCACGGGGCCGGCTGATGGATACTCTGTTTTCGGGAAAATCGGTGAGGCACATCCGGAAACAGTAGGCCTGTACACGATGGTCGCCGGCACCAAACTCACCCGGCTCATCAGTGGATATCCTGGGCAGCACACCACAGGCGGGATCGCCCGGTATCACGTAGGGACTGATATCGCTCTTGAAATGGTGTCCATGGTGCAGAACACCGGTCTGTATCCCGTTCCACTCCTCACCATATTTATCGATCGATTCCCGTCCCACCGTGTAACTGACCCCGGAGGCGGCCATCAGATCACCCTCATAGGTGGCATCGATAAATAGAGCTGCCCGGTAGATCTTTCCATCAAGTGTCCGGATGGAGGCAATAGCACCCTCCTCCAGGGTAACACCCTGTTCTCTGTCGAGATATGCTTCGCGGTGGACAGGAATTTCATATTCGGCCACCAGCTCTTCAAATACCAGCTCAGCAGCGTGGGGTTCAAAAATCCACATGGTTCTGTTTTCACCGTCGATGGCCACATTTCCTTGTCCCCGGTTCCCATACTCCGTTTTTTCCTGCCATTTCCAGGTCGAATCATCCTGGTAATGTAAATAGATGCGGTGGTAAAAATCGCGGGCGAGTCCCCCGATCACCGCCTTATTTCCTGTATCGGTCCATCCCAGGCCCGACGAGGTGAGTCCGCCGAGATGTTTGTCGGGTGAGACCAGAATCACCTCCTTCCCCATCTTTGCCACCTGCACCGCGGCGATCACTGCCGAAGAATTTCCGCCATAGATGATCACATCTGCAGAAAACTGGTTGTCTGAGGCTGATTTTTGTCTATTTTCACAGGAGGTTGTGAGCAGGACCAGCAGAAGCACCATGCTGAAGGTTGGAAGGAGCGCTTTGATGTTCATCAGAGGAGTGATAAGGATTAATGTTGAAAATAAGAAAATCTAAACTAACCTACAGGTATATGAGGGTAATTTTTGTTTTCCTTCTGTTGCTGACACTGTCAGCATGCGACTCCCTGAAAGATCGCACTCTCCTCACCCCACCCAACATCATTCTTGTGATAACAGACGACCAGGGGTACGGGGACCTGGGGATTCACGGTAACCCCTTTATCAGGACCCCTGTGCTCGACTCTCTGGCAATGAAGAGTACACGTATAGACCCCTTTTATGTATCTCCCGTCTGTGCACCCACCCGTGCCAGCCTGATGACAGGAAGATACCACCTGCGTACCGGAGTGTACGACACCTACAATGGTGGTGCTATGATGGCACCCGGTGAGGTTACCATGGCCGAGGTGCTGGCTGAAAATGGGTATCATACTGCCATGGTGGGTAAGTGGCACCTGGGCGACTCCTATCCCATGCGGCCAATGGACCAGGGATTCCAGTATTACCTGGCTCATAAGGGAGGTGGAATCGGTCAACCCGGAGACGATTTTGGAAATTTCATCCGTGAGGACAGCTCCTATTTTAATCCATACCTCTGGGAAAACGGGAAAAGGGTGCGCAGAGCAGGATACTGCTCCGATATCTTTACCGACCAGGCCATCGAATTTATCAGAAAGCATAAGAGCGAAAAGGGTGCGGATCCTTTCTTTCTCTACCTCTCCTACAATGCTCCTCACACACCACTTCAACTGCCTGAACAGTACGAATTTGAATACCTGGATATGGAGTATGGGGCTGGAGATTTTGAGGTAAGCGGGGATCGCGTTTCAAAAATGAGCATCAGAGATATGGAGGATGCCCGAAAGGTCTATGGAATGGTCAGTAATATTGACGATAATCTGGGGAGACTTTTAAATACGCTGGAGGTGCTTGAGATCGAAGAGAATACCCTGGTGGTCTTTATGACCGATAATGGTCCGCAGCAGAGACGCTACACGGCCGGACTGAACCAGGGGAAATCGAGCGTTATGGAGGGCGGAATCCGTGTACCCTGTATGTTCTACTGGAAGGGTGTACTTCAGGAAAACAGAGTTATCAGCAACCCTTCGGCCCATATTGATATGATGCCCACCCTGCTTGAATTTGCCGGAATCTCCCATATGGGCGAGATGGATGGCATCAGCCTCTACCCTGCTCTGAAAGGGAAGAGCGCATCGGAAGAGGAGCGCCCCCTCTTTTTCGTATGGGAACGCGGTTACCCGCAGCGATACAGCAATATGGCAGTCAGACTGGGCAGGTATAAGCTGGTGGGGCATACCGAACATGGAGAGGCTGATGATCTGCTGAAACTGTTTGATCTGGAGAATGACCCTTATGAGTTGAATGATGTGAGCAGGGAGTATCCGGAGGTGAAAGCTGATTTGCTGGTTGAGCTGGATCGCTGGTATGAAAAGATCATTATGAGTCCCCATCTGCTGGATCCACCCAGAGTGGTTTTGGGTTCTGAACATGAGAATCCTCTGATCCTGGGGCGTAACGATTGGAAGGGACCCAAGGCCATGCAATGGTCATCCGATGAAGCATTTGGCTATTGGGACATTACCATTGAGGATCCCGGACCCTACGATGTTAAGATGGTATTCAGGAGTCATCTCCCCGCAACCGGAGAGGCCAGGATCAGAGCGGGCACCAGGCAGTACTGGATCACCAATCGCGATACCACCATAAACGAAATTACTCTGGAAGATGTGCTGTTTAACCCTGGTAATCACTCATTTGAAGGGTGGTACCAGGTTCGGGGCAGGATCTATTCACCTATCTGTATTGAGATAGAGAAGAGTGAAGGATGATGCTTTTCAGATTGAACTCACATTCGACTTCAGGTAAGATGATAAATAGATTTTTCTACTCAAATTAAAAATAAGAAAAAATGAAATCCAGAGTTTCGATTCTCCTTCTACTGCTGAGTGCGTTTGGACTAATCTCCTGCAGTTCTGAAAAAGTGCCTGATAAACCTAATGTAGTGATCATTTTCCTGGACGATTCGGGTTGGGCCGATTTTGAGCCATTCGGTGAAGTTGCCGTGGAAACCCCACACGTGACCCAACTGGCTGCTGAGGGCACCGCATTTCACAATTTTTATGTGCCCCAGGCGGTATGTTCAGCTTCCCGTTCGGCCCTCATGAGCGGCTGTTACCCGGGACGCACCAAAGTTTTCGGTGCCCATGGTCCCAATGCATGGGGCCTTGATACCACCTTTGCAACCATGGGTGAGGTTTTCAACAGGGCGGGCTATGCTACGGCAGCTTTTGGCAAATGGCACTGCGGTGACCAGCCGGAGACCAGGTCCTATGCGCGAGGTTTTGATGAGACGTGCGGATTGATGTATTCCAATGATATGTGGAAAAATCATCCGGAATCCCCGGAGTACTGGGGGCAGTGGCCCCTGAAGTTCTGGGAGAATGGTGAAGTGACCATCGAAGATGTTGATCATGCCCATCAGAAGAACCTGACACGCTGGTACACTGAACATGCAGTTGATTTCATAGACCGCCACAAGAAGAGTCCCTTTCTGCTCTATGTTCCCCATAGCATGCCCCATGTTCCGCTCTATTGCAGTGACGAATTTGAAGGGAAATCGGGCAAGGGCCTTTACTGGGATGTGATGCTTGAGATTGACTGGAGTGTGGGTGAGATCAACCGGGCCCTGATAGAGCGAGGTCTTGATAACAATACCATCGTGATCCTCACTTCGGATAACGGACCCTGGATATCCTATGGCAATCATGCCGGAATCACCCCTTTCAGAGAGGCCAAAGGCACCACCTTTGATGGAGGGATCAGATCGGCCTGTATCATAAAATTCCCCGGAGGCATTGAAGCGGGAGCTGTTTCGGAACGGACATTTGGTTCGGTGGACCTCCTTCCCACCCTCTGTCAACTGGCCGGCATTCCCTTGCCTGAGAATGAGATTGATGGGGAGAATGTTTGGGAGCTGATTACCGGCAAGGAGGGTGCCGAAAATCCCCATTCCTATTATGCGTTTTCAAATAACCGCAATTTTGAAGGGATTCTGAGCGGAGACGGCAGGTGGAAACTGCACCTGCCGCACCGATACCGTATTTTGGAGACAGACGGGGCTGACGGCATACCTGGGAAATATGGGTTGGCGCAGATCGATACTGCTCTCTTCGATATGGTAGCAGATCCTTTGGAAACCACCAATTTGATTTTGGAACAACCTGAAGTAGCTGCAGAACTGATCAGGCTGGCCAAAGGCCATGCTTTGAAGTTCTACAGCGAGTAAGGAGGCCTGTTCAAGCAGTATATGGGGAACTGTTCCAGCCATCCTGGTAAGCAGGATCCATCCAGGCCAGATTTTTACCCCGGTAGAAGGGTTGAAGTGCCAGCCTCATCTCTTTCATCTTCTCTTCACCAAGCGGAGTGAAATTCCTGAGAATCTCAAGATTTGAATGGAGTACCTCCATACTATCGATGCCGATATTGGCCATTTGGAAATCATTCAGGGTCAGGGCATACCGGACCAGGTCATCTGTAGCCAGGCCATTGACGGTCTCCCGGGGCCGGATCACCTTCATGGCCACAACACCCATCCCCTTTTGCCTGGCCAGGGGGGCAGGCAGACCTTCAAAATCCTCGGTTCTCTCTGAAGATTGATGATTCAGGGCCATCATCATCACATCAAAGTCATAGAGCTCAACGGCCCTTTTCATCCCTGTTGCTGACGCATGTCCTGTGAATCCAATGTTCCTGATGACTCCTTCGCTTCTGAATTGATGCAGTACTTCAAGTACCTTTCCCTTTTCACCCAGTTGTTCAGCATCTTCCACCGAGGAGACGGCATGCACATGAAGCAGGTCGATATGGTCGGTCTGGAGCCTTTTCAAACTGAGCTCCACACTCCTTTTGGTCTGATCCCCCTCTCTGTCACCGGTTTTTGTGGATAGGAACACCTGTT
>JAGLTY010000185.1 GCA_023135025.1 Bacteroidales bacterium
GAGCATTCCGATGAGGAACACACCAATCAACTCTTTAGAAACAAGCAGGATGGTACTTTTGAAAATGTGACCAAAAAAGCGGGTGTAGGCGACACAGGGTATGGGATGGGCATGACCGTGGGCGATATCAACAACGACGGCTACCCCGAGATCTACATTACCAATTATGGGCCCAATGTCCTCTACCTGAACAATGGTAACGGCACCTTTACCGATATCAGTGAGAGCGCTGGTATTGCAGGAGAACAGTGCAGTGTAGGTGCCGTCTGGTTCGATTATGATAACGACGGACTACTCGATCTTTACGTGGGCAACTATATCAATTATGATCCTGAATACGGCTACTTCTATGCCCCGGATGGCTTTCCCGGCCCCATGGCTTATGACGGTCAGCTCGACCGCCTCTATCACAACCTGGGCGACAATAAATTTGAAGATGTCACCGAAGCCATGGGTGTCTCCAACCCCGATGGCCGGGCCATGGGTGTGGGAGCGGCTGACTTTGACGGCGATGGCTGGGTCGATATTTTTGTGGCCAATGACCATATGAACAACAATATCTACCACAACCTGGAGGGAAAAGGGTTCGTGGATCACGGAACCAAAACAGGTATGGCCTTTAACCAGGCTGGTGAGGCCACCATCAGTATGTCGGTGGACTTTGCCGATTACAATGGCGACGGACTGATCGATGTCTTTATGTCGGACGATACCTACTGCTCGCTCTACCAGAACCAGGGAGGCGGGGTATTCAGAGATATGGCCTATCCTTCGGGGATCTCCATGGCAGCGGCCCAGCATGTGGGATGGTCCTCCTCTTTTATCGATTTTGATAACGACGGGGATGTGGATCTGTTCAAGATCAATGGCGAGCTGAAACACCTCTACGGACAGGAGGACCAGATTTTTGCAAACATCGATGGAGAGAAATTCGAAGATATCTCCGTGGAGCTGGGGACCTATTTTATCCAGGAAGCGAATGTGGGGAGGGGTGCCTGCTTTGGAGACTACGATAATGATGGCGACCTGGACGGCTATGTGGTCAATCTGGACGATCACGGCGTTTTTCTGCGCAACAACAGGGGCAATGAAAACAACTGGATCACATTGAACCTGGTGGGAACAGAGAGTAACCGTGATGCCATTGGTGCGCTGGTTAAAATATCGGCCGGTGATAAAGAGCAGGTGAGTGTAAGAAGAAGCACCACAGGTTACCTCTCCCAGAATGATCACCGGATGCACTTTGGCATCGCCGATGCCGGAGAGGTGGAATTTATCGAAATCAAATGGCCCTCGGGAAAGATTCAACGGTTGGAAAACGTGGAAGTCAACCAGATCCTTACTATTAAAGAAGAATGAGAAAGCAGATGATCAGAAGCAGTAGATGGTTCAACCTCTTCCGGCTGACCGTGTACACCGGAATAGCCAGTGTATCGTTCCTTTCGTGTAGCAGCAACTCATATGAGGGAGTGGTAGTAGCAGTTGAGTTGCAAGATACCCAGGATGGTTCTTTGGAAGGTGCGAAGCTGATTACCATCGATATTCAGAACCCCGGGAAACCTGCCAAAATTTTAAGCACCGGTTTTGAAAGTGCCTCTGCTCCTGCTATATCCCACCAGGGGCGTTATATCTTTTTCCAGGGAAAAAAGGAGGGCGATCAGTCATGGCAAATCTGGGTAACCGACCTGCAGAGGAGGTCAACAAGCCGGGTTACTGACCTGCCGGAAAACTGTATTGAACCCACCTCACTGCCCGACGGAACCGTTATGTTCAGCCGTGAGGGAACAGTAAAAGGGAAAAAAGTGCATGACCTGTACCATTGTCAAATGGATGGATCGGATCTAAGGCGGATTACTTTTAATCCGGCCCATAACCTCTCCGCAACTGTTCTGCAGGAAGGACGGGTACTGTATAGTTCCAGTCAGCAATACCCCGATTCCAAAACCCCGGTATTGATGGTGATGCGCCCCGATGGAACCAAATCAGAGATCTATTATTGGGGAGCCGGAGATTCGGCTCCTGCCGGCGGAGGCGCAGAATCGGAAGATGGGTATATCTATTTTATTGAGAACGGTGGTCAACTGAGCAGGGTACTCCACAAACGTCCCCTTCACACCATGGAGCGTCTCTCAGGAGCACTGCCTGGAAACTTTTCGTCCGTATTTCCCATTAAAGGCAGCAAAAGCCTGGTCTCCTACCGGCCATCTGATAAGGAACCCTTCGCCCTCTATACATTTGATGCCAATACAAAAGAAGCACCGCTTCTGATTTATAAAGGCAGTAGCCATGTTACAGATCCGCTGTTGGTAGCCTCAATGGAGAAGCGGCCCTTTATACTCCCCAGTCCGGTGGAACTGAATAACCCGACTGCCATATTGATGTCACAGGATATCAACCACTCCATGCTCCCGGTAAATATGGGGATCAGCGGCGATTCTGCAGCCAACCGAATCAGGGTTTCAACCCTTGAAGGAGAGCTGGCCGTGGTGGAGGTGAAAGCAGATGGCTCTTTCTACCTGAAACTGGATGCAGACATTCCACTACGTATTGAGACTCTGAACAGCCAGGGGGAGATAGTCAGGGGGCCTTCCGACTGGATCTACCTGAGGGCCAATGAGCGCCGTGCTTGTGTTGGATGCCATGCCAACCCCGAACTGGCACCAATAAACATTCAACCTCTTGCTGTGAAAGAGGACCCCGTAGTATTGGTTACAGAGAAGAAGGAAACAAGTCATTAAGAGAAGATTGCAGATGATACGATTGAAACCCATACTTATTTTAGGATCCATCGGAATTGTGGTGGCCACCGGACTGATTTTTGGTAACCGTGCAGCCAGGGCCCATGTAAAATATATGACCGAAGTGGATGACCACCCGATTAAATGCTGGACCTGCCATGCCTCTATTCAGAAGGACAATGTGATAGCAAAAATGCTTAATGAGACCTATGTCTCCCCTTATAACCTGGCTATTTCTGACCAGGGGGACAGGCTCTATGTAGTGGGACAGGAGTCCAACCAGTTGTTGGTGGTCGACCCGGCTGCTGGCAGTGTACTGAACAAAATCGAAGTGGGTGAAAGGCCACATACAGTGCTCCTGGACAGGGATGGACATACAGCATATGTGAGCAACCAGTGGGCCGATAACATCTATCTGATTGATCTGGATGAAGCCCGCGTGACCGATACAATAGAGGGTGGATCAGGTCCGGCCGGAATGGTAATTACTCCTGATGGTAAATCCCTCTACTGTGTCAACTCCTACTCCTCCAATATTTCGATATTCGACATGGAAACCCTGAAGGAGAGGAGAAGACTTAAAGCGGGGAACAACCCTGTTTCAATAGCCATCACACCTGATGGCAGCGAGGTCTATGTCTCCAGTCGCCGGACCATACCGGTTGAACACATGACCTCCCCCATGACTGAGATGACGGTTGCAAGCACAAAACAGCAGCGGATCACTGCACGAAAGCGGTGGAAAGATGCCTATATCATGGAGAATGTGGCAGTTACGCCTTCGGGCGACATGGCCATCACGACCCTCATAAGGCCCAAAAACCTGATCCCTGCCGTTCAGATTGAACGGGGCTGGATGATGACCCATGGAATCGGCATCATTGAACGCAAGGAGAATGGCAGAATGATCCAGTTACTGCTGGATGAACCCAATGCCTACTACTCTGATCCATTCGACATTGTGATCGCCCGGGATGGCAAAAGGGCCTATGTTTCGCACGGCGGGGTCAACATCATCTCCGTCATCGACCTGGAGGAGATCAGGAGCCTGCTTGAGGAGTCTACCGATGAGCAGCTTCAGACCTACTCCAACCATCTGGGGATCAGCAGCAGGTATGTGATCGGCAGGATCCCCACCGGAGCCAACCCCAAGGGGATGGTACTGTCGCCCGACGGAAACCTGCTATACGTGGCCGAAAGGCTCGATGACCGGATCGCCGTAATCAACACCGGCAGCCTGGTTACCGAGAGGACCATCGACCTGGAGGGACCCAGACGGCGCACTGTGGCCCGTCACGGACGACAGGTGCTGAACAACGCAGGGCGCACTTTCCAGAACCAGTATGCCTGTTACACCTGTCACCCCGACGCCCATGAAGATGGGCTGGTCTACAACATGGCAGGCACCGACATGGGACGCAACCTGGCCAATGTGCAGACTTTAAGAGATATTGGTGATATTCCTCCCTATAAGTGGAACGGGAAGAACCAGACCATCTACAAACAGGATGGGATGCGTTTCTCCACAATCCTCACAAGAAGTGAAGCGTTCAGCCACAAGGAGCTGGATGCGCTGGTGGCCTATATTGTGACCGGGATCAAGAATCCACCCAATCTGCGGTTTAACCCCAATGGGGAGCTCACAGCCGCACAAAAACGGGGGAAAATGATCTTCTACCGCGATTTTGATAATTTCGGCAATGAGATACCGGTAGAAAACCGCTGTTACACCTGTCACCCACCACCATATTTTACCAACATGGAGATGACCGATGTGGGCACACTGGCCGACTCGGACGATCCCATGAAATTCGATGTTCCCCAGCTGAACAATGTATACGAATCGTCCCCCTACCTGCACGATGGTGTAGCGCCCACCCTGGAGGAGATCTGGACCGAGTTTAACGATGACGACGAGCACGGGGTAGCCAACGACATGATGAAAGATCAGTTAAATGACCTGGTGGAGTACCTGAAGTCCATCAGAGATGCCAAATATTATATGGACGATGCAGAGGTCTACCAGGCCTCTGGTTCAAAAAAAAGTAAAAAGAGATGAAAAAATCATTGATCATTGCGGGCCTCTGCATGGTTATCCCCATGTCGTTGATGGCCTCGGAACCGGAGAAGAAGAGCACCATGCCGGAGTATGGAAAATGGGAAACCTTTACCACCAAAAACGGCCTGCCCGCCAATAAGGTCTATTGTGTACGGGCCGATGGCGACCAGGTTTGGATCGGTACCAGCCACGG
>JAGLTY010000186.1 GCA_023135025.1 Bacteroidales bacterium
TCCCATCAGCGACGAGAGGTTCTCCATGGCGGGTGTCTCGATGGGCAGAAAGCCATGCACTTTGAAGATCCTCAGGATGGTATCGAAAATATGGTTGCGCCTGGCCATTTCCAGGGGCGAAAAATCACGGGTTCCTTTAGGAATGGATGGTTTATCGGCCATTGATTGGTATCCTTCTATTTGGTGGCCCTGGCCAGTTTCTTAAAATCGCTGGAGAGAAAAGCATCCGGATTCTTTTTATTCACTTTGTGATAATCAAAATAGTAAAACTTTGCATCAGCTGCACCGATCAGAATTTTATATACCCGGGCATTCTGTTTTTTGCCTTCGGGCCCCACCTTATGCAACACCACGGCATTTTCATCCTCGGCCATGATCAGCTCCTTGATGGTCTCCCTGTCGACAATCCTCACTTCGCCTGGATAGATGGCCCTGATCTTCGCTTCCGAGGATATCTCCCTGGCCACCTCATCCTCAACCAGGTAGAGGGTCTTTCCCTTCACATCAGCCATGTTTTTGTTGTAGTAATTATAGACATTGCTATCGACAATTTTGTGCTGCTCGGTAATCAGTCGCACATGGTACTGAAGGAACCTGACCATGATCCCCAGCTTGTAGGCATAGTGATCCGCATCCACCCCATAGAAGCTCATGGGGATATTGGCCACATCCTTCAAATCATCTATAGAGATGTGATCTCCCCCCAGCGACAGGCAGAGAAACTTATATCGGGTGTTCGATTTGTCCTTCTCAAAGCTCACTCCTGCCAGATATAGAAATGAGGCATTTTTATCGGCACTCTTCTGAGCGAAATCTTTCATCATGATAAACTCATATTCTGTGATATCCCAGAACTTCTTCACTGCATCCTGGATCTCAAAGTTATAATCCGACAGGGGATTACTCTCCAGGACCACATAGGTCCTGGTGGTATGAAAATGGTCCAGGTCCTCCTGGGTGGGAAGATACTCTCTCTGTGCCTGCAGCTGTATGAAAGGGATCATCAGTAGCAGGAGGGCATAATACTTCTTCATCTGGTTTCTATGGGTTTGGTTATCAATATCAGTTGGCTGGAAAATAGAGCGGATGTTTCTCATTAAACCGGCGTATAAATACAAATTTCATCTGTTTCTTCTTCCGGTTGCGAAGGGCGTGATACTCATCTGCCAGCTCGGAATCCTTCATCAGCAGTACCTCCACACTCTCAGTATCATACTCCATTACATCGCCCGTCACGAAATCGAGCAGGTACTGCCTCAGGTCGGTACTACCAACATTTGACTGGGGCATGGAGTAGCGGTTGTAGTAGTATGAATGGGAGTAGTAGGGGTTGTAATAGTAGGGATCGTAATAGTTGGGATTGTAGGTGGTTACCGTGGCCACAAAATGGCAGATGCTTCCCATAAAACTGATCCTGTGAAAAGCAGAACCCACATTGATGTAGAGAATTCCATTGCGGCTGTACCCCCAGATATTTTCAGTTTTCATCACCTTTTTTACACCATTATCATCATAGATCACAATCTCCTTCAACGCAGTAATCTTGTCATAAAACGCCCTGTCGAACAGATCCTCATCGGTAACGATACGGGCAGGTGGAATGGGATTGTTCTCTTTTACACTTTCAAAGTTGGTAAAGAGTCCATCCCTGAATTCAAAATCGGGAGAATACTTCACCATGGCCCTCTCTTCACCCTCCTGTGCCATCAGCAGCGGACACCAGATCAGTAATATGAAAAATAGCGATTTTCTCATGAAGCGATCATTCACAGTTATAAACACAAAATTACTAACTAATATGTGTTTACGGTACAAAAATAGAGCCAATATTTTTCATGTTTGGTCATATTTTAACTTTCTTTGGAAAAGAAAGCCATTTTATATTACCATGTTTCTGAATTTTTTACAAAAGATTCTCTCTTTTAGAGTGGATGAATCGATGGAACAGGCTGTGGTGAACAGGGCCAAAAGAATCAACTTCTTTTACCTGATTCTGATCATGATGCTGGCCATATCCATTGTCTACTCCTGTTTTACAGGCCTCTCATCCATGAGCCTGATAAACGGTATCTCACTGGCACTGGCACTGGCTTTGTTTTTCCTTATCCCTGTGGGACGCAGCCCCAACCTGAGCAGTATGCTTGCGCTGGTGCTAATCGGTTCGGTTTTATTTAGCAGCTATCTTCTGAATACAGGTGTATCGTCCATCATGATTCTCGCTCTCTACCTGATTTTCCCACTGGGAGCGTTGAGTATAAACGATCGGCATGGGATATATGTCCCCATTGTGCTGGGTGCAGCTACTGTCGTACTAAACTCATTGCCACAACTGGAAACTGCCATTCACCTTGACCTCTACAATGGTCTGGTTTTCTTCTCCATATATACCCTGGTGATTCTGTTCTCCCTCCACATTGAACGTACAAACAGAGAACTCCTCACCCGGTTGCAGAATTCAAAGAACCAGGCAGAGAACAAAATCGTTGAAAAGGATGAGTTTATCAGCAAACTATCTCATAAACTTCGTACCTCGCTCAGTAATATTGCCCTGATTAACAGCCTGGTACACGATGAAAGATTGAACTCGGAGCAGAAGGAGCTGATGGATACCCTGAAGGCCTCCACCAACCTCCTCATTGAGGATGTGAACAATATTGTGGAGATAGCCTCCCCAGGAATCATCGGCTATACGCGGAGTATCACCTCCTTTGATCTGACTTCGGTACTGGAAAATTCGCTCAATATTCTGAAATCGGGAGGGGGGACCGGCGATGAGGTCTCCATTTCGCGATCCGACCACCTGAATCACTTTATCATCGGCGATCCGAGCCTTTTGCGGAGCCTTATTGTCAACATCATTCACGGTATAAACGATTATCGGGTTACCGACCATCCGATGAAGTTGCATATTCGCAGCGTGAAGGAGACCCCCAGCCAGGTGAGGCTTGAGTTTGAATTTCATGTGGAGACAGATGAGAGTGGTTCGCTGGTGGATTATGTAAGATCACTCCACAATGGGAATTCACATCCTGGCTCCAACCTGGGCAATGCATATATCCTGTTGCTTGAGAGTGAGAGTACACTCTCGGCCGAACGTGTGAGTGGTGGTGCCACTCTTCGCTTTTTTCAGGACTTTATAAAAAATCCCACGAAAGTCAGTCCGTCCGAACCGGACACACTGCTCCTGGAAAAGAGGCCTGAAAAACCAGGCACCGCACTGAAAGATGCCAAGATCCTGCTGGTAGAGGATAATGCAATTAACCAGAAGGTAGTGCTGATCAGTCTGAGCAAAGCGGTGAACCATATTGATGTGGCCTCAAATGGTAAAGAGGCCCTTGAAATGTTTGCACTCAAGAAGTATGACCTGATCCTGATGGATATTCTGATGCCTGTGATGGATGGCATTATGGCCACCAAGAAGATCCGGGAAATTGAGTCAACCAGCGACAGTCACATCCCCATCATTGCTGTTACAGCCAATGCACTGGCCGGAGACAGGGAGAACTGCCTGGCTGGCGGTGTGGATGATTACATTGCCAAACCGTTTACCACTGAACTGCTGATCAGGAAGATGAAAAACTTGCTGGCCTGATCCCTATGATGGTCTGGTCATCGATCTGATCCTCACTGCTTCCCATCCATTCGTTCATATTCTCCTCGAGCTTTCTCTGCTGCTCTGCCATGGACATATTATGAATGGACATCAACAGGTGTCTGAAGCGACGGTACTTGTACTTCTTACCTTCCGGCCCGCCAAATTGGTCGGCATACCCGTCGGTAAACATATAGAGCATATCATCCTTCTTGATCTCCAGCCTCCTGTTCTCAAATTTTCCACGCTGAAGTCCATTATCGGGTCCAACGATAATACGGTCACCCTTTATCTCCAGGATCTCATGATCCCGGATAATATAGAGCGGATTGAATGCTCCTGCATACTCCAGTACAAGTGTTTTATAGTCGTATGCACAGAGGGCAAGGTCGATGCCGTCCTTCAGGGAAAGCTCTTCGGTGTCCCCGAAAACGATATCAAACTGCCTGTTCATCTCATTCAGAATTCCAGCCGGATCGAGAATTCCTTTTCCCACGGTAATCTGCCTGAAGAATTCCAGGCCAATGAGCGACATAAAAGCTCCGGGAACGCCATGCCCGGTACAATCGGCCACCGAGAAAAGCATTTTCCCATTTATCCTCCTGGCCCAATTAAAATCGCCGCTAACAATCTCCTTGGGCCGGTGATAGATAAATGACTCCGGGAAATGGGCGCGTAACTGCTTTGGGGTAAGAAACATGGCTGTCTGAATCCGCTGTGCATAGGTTAGACTCTGCTCATAGCTTTTGGTGCGGTCGCGAAGCTGGTTTCGATGTTGCAATACCACCCGGGACTCCTTCTCCTGTTTCTTCAGCCTGTGGTAGTCGCTTCGATACCGACGGGTCCTTCTATTAAACAGCAGCGTATGGACCAGGAGGGTTAAAAGCACAAAACCGGAAAGCAGTATGGTGAACTGGTAAAACAGGCTTGATATGGCTCCGGGGATCCACTCCATTTTAATTTTGACGAACGGGCGCTTTATTGTGATTAATGATGTAAATATAAATGTTAATGGCCTATTTCGTTACATAAATAGATGAAATTATCCCTGCCACATCAAAAAGGCCACCCTTTTGAGGCAGCCTTCTTTGAATGAACACTTTTTCATGGGATTGACTCCCATTGGTGGTTACTCCTCCTTGCCGTTTTTAGAGGGTTTTTCTTCCTTTGCCGCTTTGGCCTTCATGGCCATTGCCTCAAGCATATCGGTGGTCACCGATTTGGGCCGTTCCAGCGGATAGCCCAGGGCACGGTCCCAGATGAGGTTAGCTGTAATACCAATGGAGCGACCAATACCAAAGAGTACGGTATAGAACTCATAGTCCGTAATGCCGTAGTGCCAGTGTATGATACCCGACTGGGCATCCACATTGGGCCATGGGTT
>JAGLTY010000187.1 GCA_023135025.1 Bacteroidales bacterium
TGGTATCTAAATAATACCAATTGTCCGGTCTGAGCTCCAATGCATTTTGTATAAGGTCAACGCCTTCATTTACATTGATCTCCTTATCGATCAGGAACCAGGCCAGATCATTTATCCGTGAAGGATTCCCGGGATCTAATTCAAGGGCCTGGCGATAACAAAATTCAGCCTCATCAAATAGATTTGCTTCTGTATAGATATATCCTACACTTGAAAGTATTCTTGACTCTGGCCACATATTCTTTCTAATGGATTTATACTGACTTATAAATTCATTTGCTTTTTCTGTATCTCCCTGTGAAAGCGCACAAATGGCCTGACGTTGTATGATGTTTGTATTATTAGGAAACAGGCTTAATCCCAATTCATACACCTCTTTCTCCTTTTTATGTTCATTGATTTTATGGTACGAATTTCCCAGAACAGAATATATCCATGGATTGCGACAATTGGTTCCCCACCTATTATGAATTTCGAGGGCTTTTTCACAAGCAATTGCAGCCTCTCTATAATCATGGAGTTTTTGATAATATGCCAACCCAAGCAAGTACCAGTAAGTAGTATACAGTTCATCAATCTCCAGAATTTGTTTAAGATATTTGATCTCCTCATTGGGCATTCCAAAATAGTATGCATAGAGGTGATCTATCTTTAATTTTTCTATTAAAGGCAATCCATCCCTCTCTTTATAAGCCAGGTTGCACCACTTCTTTGAGAGCTTATCATTTCCGGAAAGACAGTAGGTAAAAGAGAGAGTTACATAAGCATTAATAAAGCCGGAATCAGCTTCTACAGCTTTTGAGAGCCATTCGATAGCAGCCTGGAAATCTAAACCCATAAATGCATCCCATCCGCGAATATAATGCTCAAAAGCTTCGGATGAATTTGTAATATAAGATCCACGAAAAACAGGTGAATCATACTCTTCAATAAGCTTTTTGATTTCAAGATAATTCCTTATCAGTCCGGACAGAGAGTCGGCCGTGGGGAAAATATCATCTTCACTGCTCAGGTCTACCCCGTACGTTTTATATATCTCTTCCGTTTCAGCATCCACCAATTGTGCATTCACCCGGATCTTATTTCCAGCCTTGAGTATGTTGCCGAGAATATATGTTCTTGTTTCAAGTTTTAATGCAACCTCACTGGCTACTGAGGGGCTGATAGAGGCATATCTCAAATCTCTTTCATTCTCAAGTATAGCATACATGGCCTGATACTGTCGGACTGATAACTCCTCTGAATTTGATAACGTAGTGATAAGAAGATTTTGAAAGCCACTCTGCCAGACATTGTAAAGTGTATCTCCGGACAAATTTTTAAACGGCATCACTGCAATGGAGATCTTGCCATCGGGATCCCTGATCCCCTCAAACTTATCTTTCTTGAATATTTTGGGATAAAGAAGAATGCAAACCACCACAATCAGCAAAGCAATGACCCCATCACTTATTCTAAACCCTCTTTTAACAGGCTCCGGAGTTGTCTCTCTCCTCTTTGCAAGCTGAACAGGTTCCGTTTTCCTTACCCCTTCTGGAGTGACATCAAATATCCAGGACAGGATGATGGTTATGGGAAATCCGACAATCAGAAGAATAATGATGAATGTGACTGTCCAGTCAGGCAAGCCCAGCCTTGGCAGCATAATATCTCCTGCTTCTATGATGATAAATGCGGTGGCCGCATACATGGCCATCACCTTGATCACCTTTCTGCGTTTCAGCTCCTGCCAGAATTGGATGAGTCTGTTGGGGCTCCCGGGCATGTTGTGGTGCGGTTGATTACATACAATTTACAACCTTACTGGATATGAGTCAAATAATGAAGCATTATTACAGCTCTGAAGAGCTGGAGGCTCATATTGCCGAGTTTGTTAATTATTACAACAACCAGCGATATCATGAGTCTTTGAATAATATGACTCCAGCTGATGTCTATTTCGGAAGGGATCAAGAAGTCCTTGCCAGGAGAGAAATAATTAAGCAGTGAACGCTAAAAAAAAGGAAGTTGGATTTTGATGTACAAAAAGCAGCTCAGAATCAATCTAAATACATCCTGTTGAGGCGATTTAACAAATGACATGAAGATGAAAGGCGGGTATATTTATAAATGCTACTTTTACTGGAAATCAAAGTACTAAAGATGAATAGATATCCACGTTTATTGATACTCCTGTTCATTGCTCTGGCAGGATTCGGAGCATGTACCTCTCAGGCTGAAAAAACAGTCTCTGAATTAAATACCCTGCTCGGGGAACTTAAACTTGAGTATGCACCCGATGACCGCATTGAATGGTGGGAGATCGCCGCAGCAGAAGTGGAGGGTGTCATTGTACTGAAAGGAGAGGTAGCCAGCAAGGAGGCCTATAAGGCCGTTGTACAAAGAGTGGATGCCCGTTTTTCAGAGGTGAAAAATGAACTTCTCCTTCTTCCCGAAGGAGATGACGGACAGCTGGTGAACGGCCTGGTCAATAATTCCGTGATCCATTTGCGCAGAGAACCGAGCAGCACAAAGGAGCTTGTCACCCAGGCCCTCCTGGGCGCCCCGGTCCGGATTCTGAAAACAGAGGGTGGAAAGAGCCTGATCCAGATTCCGGACGGATACATCGGATGGGTGAACAGAGCTGAGGTGCATGCCGTGGACCGGGAGGAACTCGCTGCTTACAGGGAGGCAGAAAAGGTTGTTTACACCGCTCAGTATGGGCTGTCCTACAGTGAGCCCGACATGGGTTCAATGCCGGTGACCGACCTGGTAATTGGGAACATATTAAGCAAAGTTACGGAGGAGTCAGGATATACCCAGGTAAAGTACCCCGATGGACGCCTGGGATGGGTGAAGAGCAGTGAATTGGTCCCTGCAGGGGAGATATTTTTCAAAACCATTCTGAAAGAAAACCTGGTTCAAACGGCCCTGAAGTATCATGGAATCCCCTATCTCTGGGGAGGAACCTCTTCGAAAAACATCGATTGCAGCGGACTGGTGTCCAACGTCTATTTTTTAAATGGGATTCAGCTCCCCAGGGATGCAGATATGCAGGCCCTTATCGGCAGGGAACTCACCACTGACTTTGTTCCGGAAGGACTGGAGCCCGGCGACCTGCTTTTCTTTGGCAGGAAGGCATCGGAGGGAAAGGAGGAGAGGGTCACCCATGTGGCCATGTATATTGGAGATGGTGAGTATATCCACTCTGCAGGATACAGGGAGCGGGTAGGCATCAACAGCATGGTCAGTACCACAGACAATTTTATCGAGAGTTACCCTGATATTTTTGTGAGGGCTGTGAGGATTATCGGAGAGGAATATGATGGTTTCCGGCCCATATCAGAGAATGCATTCTACAAGGAGATAATCAGTGATACCCAATGAAGCACGGAAGAAGGAACTTTTTAAAAAGTGTGGGAGCAGCTTCCCTAGCCACAAGCCTTCCACTGACTGCCTGTACCACCAAAAGTGGCCCGGCGTCCCCGGCTGTAATCGGAAACGGGAAGATGAAACTGAGCTTCAGGCCTTATGAATTGCAGCTGCGGCATACCTTTACAGTGGCTGGAAATTCAAGGGATACCACTCCGGTGGTGCTCACCGAAATCAAATACGAAGGTTTTACCGGGTACGGGGAAGCCTCCATGCCCCCCTACCTGGGAGAGTCGCAGGAGTCGGTCATCGGTTTTCTGAAAAAGGTGAACCTGGAGCAGTTCAACGATCCCTTTATGCTGGATGATATCCTGGCCTATGTGGACTCCATCGATAAGGGCAACCGTGCGGCGAAAGCATGTGTGGACATTGCCCTGCACGACCTGATAGGAAAACTGGTGAATCAGCCGCTCTACAGGCTCTGGGGAATCAACCCGGACAACACACCCATGACCTCCTTTACCATTGGGATCGATAGCCCCGAAGTAGTAAAGATCAAGACCGAAGAGGCTGCCCGTTTCAGGGTATTGAAGGTGAAACTGGGTGGAGGCAATGACAGGGAGATGATCAATACGGTGCGTTCGGTAACCGACGTTCCCATCTATGTGGATGTGAACCAGGGTTGGAAGGACAAGCACCAGGCACTGGAGATGGTACACTGGCTCGCTGAACGGGGAATAGAGTTTGTGGAACAGCCCCTCCCTAAAACCTCGGTGGATGATATGGCGTGGCTCACCGAAAACAGTCCCCTGCCCATCATTGCCGATGAGGCATTTCAGCGGCTGGGCGATGTGGCTGCGTTCAAAGGGATCTATTCGGGTATCAATATCAAGTTGATGAAAAGTACGGGGCTGCGTGAAGCACACAAGATGATCACAGTGGCCAGGGCGCTGGATATGAAGGTGATGATCGGTTGTATGACAGAAACTTCCTGTGCAGTCTCAGCGGCATCCCAGCTCTCCCCGCTGGTGGACTGGGCCGACCTGGACGGTAACCTGTTAATCAGCAATGATATCTATGAAGGCATGAAAGTGGTCGATGGCAAGGTGACCCTGAATGATCTGCCCGGTATCGGAATAAAAAAGATTTACTCCTCTACATGACCAGCAGAAGAACATTTATCAAGAAGTCAGGAGCCCTGGCGGCTGTGACCGCCGCTTCAGTTACGGGATTACGCGCAGGTTCCCTGGAACCGGGTTCATCGGTTCAGGAACATTACACAGAAATCAGGCCTCCCCGGATCCTGCCCAAGCGCTTAAAAGAGGGGGATCAGATCGGACTGGTTACTCCCGGAAGTTCTGTGACCGAAGAGCAGCTGACCGACTGTATCACCAAACTGGAGGAGATGGGGTTCCGCACCACCTACAACGACTCTGTACTATCGGAGTATGGTTATTTTGCCGGAACAGACCGGGAACGGGCCCAGGAGCTGATGGAGATGTTTTCCCGCGAAGATGTGGATGGCATCTGGTGTGTGCGGGGTGGTTACGGTTCCATCAGGATCCTGGATCTGCTCGATTATGATCAGATTCGAAAGAATCCAAAGG
>JAGLTY010000188.1 GCA_023135025.1 Bacteroidales bacterium
ATGAGCGGTTCATTGTCAAATACATCCAGGATCACATCTGATAATTTACCACTCCGGATCCCCTCCAGGAGCGCAGTTTCATCCACCACACCTCCACGGGAGGAGTTGATCAGAATGGCCCCACTCTTCAGATGAGTGATAAATTCACGGTTGACCAGGTGGTGTGTGTTATCCAATCCCCCTCTGTTCAGGGGAACATGCAGTGAAATGATATCTGACTGCTCCATCACTGCCTCCAGTGATACAAATTCAGCACTCCCCTCTGCCCGCTCACGGGGCGGATCGTTAAGCAGCACATTCATTCCCAGTGCCCCCGCTGCATTGGCCACTTTGCTTCCTACATTTCCCACACCAATCACCCCCAGGGTTTTTCCGGAGAGGTCAAAGCTGCGATGAACGGCCAGCCAGAGCAGCGTGGAGACAATATACTGCTCAACCGAAGAGGAGTTACACCCGGGTGCATTGGTCCATCCGATCCCCTTCTCCCTGCAATAGTCCGTGTCAATATGATCGTAACCAATGGTGGCAGATGCAATAAAACGAATGGATGTCCCCTCCAGCAGCTTCCGGTTACATTTTGTCCGGGTCCGGGTAATCAATCCATCTGCATCCAGCAGGTGGCTCCTTGATATCTCACCTCCGGCAAGATACTCCACCCTGGCCGCACCCTCCAGTGCACCCTCCAGTGCACCCTCCAGGAAAGGAATCTTATTATCAGCAACGATCTTAATCATCCTCTTATGATTTAAACTTCTCCTTCCAGGACCAGAGGCCCAGAGCAGGATTTGATATATAGTAGATCTGCTCCCCGTCGGGCATGGTATTGAAGCCCTCCTTCAGGATTAGGGGATCATACCGGGCCGCCAACACTTCCAGCTCACCATAGCGATAGTTCACCGATTCAATCTCTTCCCTTGTCAGATGACCGGGACAGTAGGTTACACTGAATCTTCCCTCTGTGGAGCCATGGATCAGATGGGCCGCTGCACTGAGGTTCTCCTGCAGATCGGCGTTCTCTTCCACCGCTTTCAGTATCTCAGGGGTAGTCAGGTACCCATATTTCCTGATCAACCGGTCGATCTCCTCATCCTCACCAAATTCTTTTAGTCCGGGTGCCAGCACCACCAGCTCACCGCCGTCGGCAATGGCCATCCGGGTCCTGTAAATACTCTTGTTCCCCAGCCAGGTACTCTTGAACTCCTCCGGTTCCAGGTAGACCACCACTTTATGGAGGGGCTGCTCCAGCATCTGGAAATTAACCTCCAGTGAGAGCTTCGCTGCCTTAATGAAGCACTCATCATCATCGCCGATATAGAGTCCGCGTACCACGAGCTCTCCGACACTGTTGCGACCCACCACGGTCTGTACATATACAACGGGTAGTTCAGATGCAAAGTGGTCAGAGGCATAGTTAAGCAGATCCCTGACCGGTGTTTTTGCACGTCCCATAATACGCTCCATCCCGTAGGCAGCTCCCAGAAAATGACTCTTATTGATCCCTTCGGTTCCACCGGTACCCACAAAAATATTCTTGTTGTAATTGGCCATCCCGACCACCTCATGTGGAACCACCTGTCCGATGGAGAGGATCAGGTCGTGCTGACCCTCCACCAGAAGCCTGTTGACCTGGGCGGGCCAGGAGTAGGATACTCTCCCTTCAGAAACAGCTTCAACATAGGATGCAGGCACCTCCCCCATCGACACCACATCGTTCCGCCAGTCGTGTACCCTGAATATGGATCGGGGTACCGCACCAAACATCTTTCCAATCTCCTCCCCTGTCATGGCCGCATGGGTTCCAAGTGCCGGAAGAACATCGGTCAGCCTCTCCCCATAATACTCCCATGCCATCTCGGTCAGCCGCCCGGCCATGCTGTGGTACCTGGTCATATCGGGTGGAATGGCAAGCACCCTCTTTTTGGGCCCGATTTTACGAAGTGCCTCAGTAAGACCCCTGCCAATATCCTGGTCCGTTAACACAGCATCGGGTGCCCCCTGTTCAAAATAGATCATCTTACACTCCTCCAAATGCACTGTATCCGCCATCTACAGGGATACAGATTCCGGTGATAAAATTGCTCATATCCGACAACAGGTAGAGCACGGTTCCATTCAGATCGTCCGGTTCACCAAATACTCCCATAGGTGTATTGGCGATAATCTTCTCTCCACGGGGTGTCAGCGCCCCTGTCTGCTCATCAGTGACCAGAAAACGGTTCTGGTTGGTAAGGAAAAAACCCGGTGCAATGGCATTGACCCTTACACCCACTTTGGCAAAATGGACAGCCAGCCATTCGGTAAAGTTATTAATGGAGGCTTTGGCCGCCGAATAGGCAGGAATCTTGGTTAAAGGCTTGTAGGCGTTCATGGAGGATACATTCAGTATCACACCCTTCTGGCGTGCCACCATATCCTTTGCAAAAACCAGTGTGGGCAGGAGGGTCCCGGTAAAATTGAGGTCAAACACCTTCTGAAACCCCTCCAGCTCCAGTCCGAAGAATCCATCCTCCATGTGATCCAGCTCCTCCTCTGTAATCTGTTCCAGGCGCGTAGTGGCTTTGGGAGAGTTCCCCCCTGCTCCATTGATCAGCATATCAATTTCACCAACCTCATCCAATATCTTTTTCCTGACCTCCTCCAGGGAGGCCCTGTCGAGCACATTGGTCTTGAATCCATAACTCTTTACACCGTAATCGGAAGAGACTTCTGATGCAACCTTTTTCGCAGCCTCTACATTGATATCCAGGATCACTGTAATAACCCCTGCCGAAGCCAGTCCCCTGGCCATGGAGGTGCCCAGCACACCGCCACCTCCTGTAATAACACATACTTTGTCCTTTACTGATTTGAATGCCAGATGTTCCATTTAATCAAATAATTTGGGTTAATAATAAGGTAAATTTTCTCGGGTAATAATATCTATGGGGAGCCACTGCTTCGCTTCAGGCTCACGATTGAAAAACACCAGGTTAAACAGGGAGGTCAATCCAAGGAACGCCTGTTCGCCAGGTTTCTGAGAAAGCAGGAAATCGATCCGGTTCTTCTCCAGATATTCAATATTTTCCGGCAGCAGGTCATACCCCACAAGCCGCACTTTTCCGGGGATCTCTCCGGCCAGGTATCGTGCCACCTTATGCACCCTGGAGTTGGTAACAAAGAGGCCGGCAATATCATATTTTCCACAGGTCTCATCCAGTTTCATCTCCAGGATGGCGTCATCTGCCCCGTTCAGATCGAGGGTTATCAGGTGGCTCAATCGCTCAGTTTGATTCATAAAATAGCTCCTGAACCCCTTCTCCCGGTTGATGATATGGGCATAATAGTTCTTTCGGGCCGACATATTTACAATGGCCAGATCCCTTCCGGGTTCCAACCCGTAATCGATCAGCCTGGCGGCCACAACACCACTCTGATAAGCATCCTGACCCACAAAACTCCTTACCGAAGGAGACTCCAGCATAGAGTTGAAAAGTACCACCGGAGTGTGCTCCTGAACACAACGGTTCAGAAAATCGATCGATTCATTATGGAAGACAGGGGCAAACAATACTCCCTCAACATTGCCGAAGGGAAATCCCTCCATACACTCTGTAAAACCGTGCCGGTCGAACTGATCGAAATAGAATGTATCGATCCGGATCTGATATTGGGAGAGTTCGTCAAGCGCTTTTTGAATCCCTTTCTGCGGCAACTTCCAGAATGTATGTTCATTGATAAAACGTGGCATAACAACTGCCAGCCTGATCTCCCTCTTTAATGCCAGCGAGCGGGCAGCAATATCAGGTTTGTATTCGAACTCCTTCAGCAGTTTCCGGATTTTTTCACGGGTAGATGGAGATACCTCCCCCCGGTTATGGATCACCCTATCCACTGTTCCTATGGAAACATTGGCAATTTTGGCAATATCCTTAATCCTGACCCTACCCATATATTATTTTAATCCAGGCATTTACATATTATAAACATCCTGTATAAACGCGATTTGCTCTACAATATTAAGGTTTTTTTTTAGGAAAGAGTCATAAAATTCACTATTTTCGTGTCCGTACACGGATATCCATATACAATATGAAATTAGAGAAATACTCCTTTGGTATCGGAGACAGGTTCGGTCAACAGGGAAAAGCCCAGCTTGAGGCCCTGATTAAAGCAAAAGAGGCAGGAATTGAGATGGTTCCCGTCTGGAACAAATCAAACCGGGAACATCAGATCATTCAATCCTCACCCAAAGAGACCTTACTTGAAGCTGATGAAGCTGTAAAAGAGTTGCAGTGGGAGGCACCCTATTACGTGGATGCGGACCATATCAACCTGAAAACGGTGGATTCTTTCCTGGATCATGCCAATTTTTTCACCCTGGATGTGGCCGACTATATTGGCAGTAATATCACTGAGGATGAGCTACAGGACTTTCTGAAAGAGGCTTTAGCATATGAAGGTGAGCTTATGATTCCCGGCATCGACAAACCGTTTGAGGTAACAGGCGATCTGCTTATCAAAATTGCCAGGAGTTTCCTGGGAGCGGTTCGTGAGGCGGCAGCTATTTATAACCATATTGCTGAAAACAGGGGAGCAGACAGCTTTATTTCCGAGATCTCTATGGATGAAGTTGAAGAGGCGCAAACACCGGTTGAGCTCTTTTTTATCCTGATGATGATCAAACAGCACGGAATCCCCGCACAGACCATTGCCCCGAAGTTCACCGGCAGGTTTAACAAGGGGGTCGATTATGTGGGCGATGCAACACTGTTCCGGAAAGAGTTTGAAGAGGACCTGCTGGTTATCGATTTTTCAGTGAAAACTTTCGGACTACCTGATAACCTCAAGTTAAGTGTACACTCTGGTAGCGACAAATTCACCATCTATCCCATTATGGGTGAACTGATACAGAAACATCATAAGGGAATCCATGTGAAGACTGCCGGCACCACCTGGCTCGAAGAGGTTATCGGACTGG
>JAGLTY010000189.1 GCA_023135025.1 Bacteroidales bacterium
TCTTTGGCAGGAATATTCTGCGGTTATCAATCTTAAAGCCCTGCGGAAACCTTATACCATCATTCAATCCTCTCTTCTTAAACACCGGGGCTCGCTTCAAAGGCTGGCTTTTATCAAAGCAATCCCTGAAAGCTCTTTCCAGATCCTTCAGCTTTTGCTGCAATACTTGTGAAGGGCATTCCTTTAAGAAACTGTACTCATCGGATCGTTTCCACACGGTGAGCCAATACGCCAGTTCATTGTACCAGAGTATCGGTTGCCTCTTCTCCAACCGCTCCAGATTCATGGACAGAGATTTGTTCCAAAGAAAACGGGAGGCACCACAAAACCGGGTAAGCAATACTTCCGATTCCTTATTGGTCTTTAGTCGTACTTTATACGCTTTTTGTATCTTTTGCATTATATCCTAATATACGAAATACATTGGACTTATGCAAGAATTACGAACTAAAAGACGCGTCATTTATTCACTTCACCTGCATTTGGTCTTTGTAACTAAATACAGAAGAAATGTATTCTCTGAAGAAATGTATGAAAGGTTACATTACCACTTTAAAAGGGTGTGTAATGACTTCGGCTGCAAGCTTATTGAAACCAACGGGGAAAAGAACCATGTACATCTATTGGTTGAACCATTACCCATACCACACCATCAAGACTTGTGAATAGTCTGAAAGAGGGCTCTTCCAGGTTTGCTTACGCGAGCCCTGACGGGGTTCTAAGGCAGGAGTTGGCTACCGCCGAGCTCGCAGGCTCGGTTCCCGGAACTGGAAAAGTATATCGAAAATCAATAGATTTGTCCTTATATCCACTCCCTGAAGAGAAGTGGTTTTACGGACAAGATGGATAAATATTCGAGGGATAAAGCAGCCTAACAAAATCGATTTTTAAGAAGATAGGCTTTCTTTTTTTTTTCCTGTTAGCCCATTCTGAATTCTGAAGTAAGTGTTATATGAGCAGCCTTAGTTTGTGCGAAGCACAAAGTTCAGCTGCGGTATAATACTTACGAAGAGTTGGACATGACGCGCTTACATGGCCCTCGTGAGGATCTTGGAATGCACCAGGTTTCGTACTGCTGCAGCAACTCCTGCTGCATCAAATCCACACTCCTTGTAGAGCTCTTCCTGTGTTCCGTGATCCACGAACCGGTCGGGGATGCCAAGTCGGATCACCTTGGCTTTGTAGCTGTTGTCGTTCATGTACTCAATCACGGCACTTCCCAGTCCACCCACAATGGTGGCATCTTCCAGGGTAATGATCTTATTGAACCTGGAGAAGATGGTCTTCAATAATTTATTGTCGAGGGGCTTGAGGAAACGCATATCGAAGTGTGCCACACTGATCTGCTCCTTTTCAAGCAATTCAATGGCCCTGGTGGCCTCTTTCCCGATGGGTCCGAGCGAGAGAATGGCCAGTTCTGTTCCATCTTTGAGCTGTTGTCCTTTCCCGATCTCGACCTCCCTGAAGGGTTGTTTCCAATCCACCATCACTCCTCGTCCCCTGGGATAACGGATCACAAAAGGCCCTTTGGGCTTGAGTTGTGCTGTATACATCATGTTTCGCATCTCAACCTCATTGAGTGGCGATGCAATGGTCATCCCCGGGATACACCTGAAAAAGGCAAGATCGTATGCACCATGGTGTGTGGCTCCATCCGATCCTACCAGTCCGCCCCTATCCAGGCAAAAGACCACGGGCAGGTTCTGTAAGGCCACATCGTGAATTACCTGGTCGTAGGCCCGCTGCATAAAGGAGGAGTAAATATTGCAGAAAGGGATCATTCCCGAAACTGCGAGCCCGGCCGAAAAGGTAACTGCATGTTGCTCGGCAATCCCCACATCATAGGTCCGGTCGGGCATCTCATCCATCATGATCTTCAGGGAAGATCCGGTGGGCATGGCAGGAGTGATCCCGATGATTTTCTTGTTGGTTTTTGCAAGTTCAAGAATGGTCTCCCCAAACACATCCTGGTAGAGGGGAGGCTGGGATCCGTCCGGTGCTTTCCGGATAATTTCCCCGGTATGCATATTGAATTTACCGGGAGAATGAAACTCAGTCTGGTTCTCTTCGGCTCTGGCAAATCCTTTGCCCTTCTGGGTTATCACATGCAGCAGCTTGGGTCCGGGGATATCTTTCATATCCTTAAGGACCTCGGTCAGGTGAAGTACATCATGTCCATCCACCGGGCCAAAATAGCGGAAATTGAGGGACTCGAACAGGTTGCTCTGCTTCAGCAAAATGGACTTGATGGCATTCTCAATTTTCTGCGCGTATTTCCGGGCGTTCGGGGTTACTTTATTCATGAAACCCAGCAGGTTCCATACATCATTTTTAACCTTGTTATAGGATTTGGAGGTGGTAATATCGAGCAGGTAATCCTTCATGGCACCGACGCTGGGGTCGATGGAGATATTGTTGTCATTCAGGATCACCAGCAGATTCTTTCCTGCATGACCGGCATTGTTGAGCGCTTCGTAGGCTAACCCTGCACTCAGTGAACCATCGCCGATAATGGCCACCACCTGACGATCTGACTCATCACGATAATCATTGCCGGCAGCCATCCCCAGTGCCGCTGAGATTGAGGTAGATGAGTGGCCCACTCCAAACGCGTCATATTCACTTTCAGCTGGCTTTGGAAATCCGCTGATTCCTCCTTGCTTCCTGTTGGTATGGAATATATCCCTCCTGCCTGTGAGAATTTTGTGGCCATAGGCCTGGTGCCCCACATCCCAGACAATCTGATCGTATGGGGCATTGAAAACATGGTGAAGGGCCACAGTAAGCTCCACCACTCCAAGGCTGGCGCCAAAGTGGCCTGGATTGGACGATACAACCTCAATGATATACTGTCGCAGCTCTGTGCTTAGCTGTCGTAACTGGTCCGGAGTCAGCGACTTCATGTCGTCCGGATTCTCAATGGTCTTTAGTAATTGATATGACTCCCTGCTCGCTGACATCATCTCCTTTTCACTGTTACAAAGTTACAAATAATAATGGATGTTAATATCTTAAACAACCGTGGGGAAAAAATGACAAACAATGGTCCCCATTTTTATGTAATTTTCTCCAATTGAACCGTTATGTAGATATGATGAAGAGGATTTTTTATATAGCAATAGGGCTGGCACTTCTGGGTTCTTGTGTCCCCGCCAGCGAATTCACCCAACTTTCTGATAAAAGCAACTCCCTGCAGGGTGAGAGGGATGATCTGATGGCCGAAAATGAACATCTGACAGTTGAGAACCGTGAGATGAGGGCTAAGATCGATCAGGTTGAAGAGCAGCAGCAGAAAAATATTGAGGACAGTATCAGGATTCATAAGAGGGTAGAGGATCTGGAGAAGGAGATCGCTCAACTGGACAGGAAATATGCCGATCTTCAATCGACTCATGATGCACTGTTGCGGGGCAATGCCAGGGAGACCCGCAGACTGCTGAATGAACTGCAAACTACCCAGGAGGATCTGACCACCAAAGAGAGATTGCTGAGGGAGCTGGAGGCTAATGTGGCCGGTCAGCGTCAGGATGTAAACCGGCTTCAGGCAGAGCTGGAAGCCAGGAATGCACGATTAATGGAGATGGAGGAGATGCTTTACCAGAAAGACAGGATACTGGATGATCTCCGGGAGAAGGTGGCCGAGGCATTGATGGGATTTGAAGGGCAGGGTCTTACTGTGACCCGGAAAAACGGAAAAGTGTACGTATCACTGGATGAGAAATTGCTGTTCAAATCAGGAAGTACAGTGGTGGACCCCACTGGTGTTCAGGCTTTGAGGCAACTGGCCCAGGTTCTGGCCCGGAATCCTGAAATCAACATTATGATTGAGGGCCACACCGATGATGTTCCTTTCAGAAAGGGATCATCCATTAAAGACAACTGGGATTTGAGTGTAATGAGAGCTACCTCCATTGTCAGAATATTGCTGGATGGTTCCGGGATTGATCCTATTCGGCTAACTGTAGCCGGGAGGGGTGAGTTTCTTCCGGTGGATTCGGCCAAGACCACTGAAGCCAGAAGAAAGAACCGCCGGACCGAGATTATCCTGTCGCCCGACCTTTCGGAGGTATTCAGGATCCTCGAGCTTTAGATGGTCATGATATCCTGATCCTTGGCGTCTACGATTTTCTCCACCTTTTCGGTGAATTCGTCGGTGAGCTTCTGAATGTTATCTTCGGCAGATTTGGCTTCATCTTCTGAGAGACCATCCTTCTGCATATTCTTATACTCATCGTTGGCTTCGCGACGCGCATTCCTGACGCTTACACGTGCATTTTCCCCCTCCGTCTTCACCTGCTTCACCAGGTCACGGCGGCGCTCCTCAGTAAGCTGGGGAATAACCAGGCGAATAACTTCCCCATTGTTTGCCGGGGTAATTCCCACGTTGGAGTTCATCAATGCTTTTTCAATGGGATCGATCATAGTCTTTTCCCAGGGCTGGATCATAATGGTTTTGGCATCGGGTGTACTTATATTGGATACCTGATTCAACGGAGTGGGAGTGCCGTAATAATCCACCAAAATTCCATCCAGAATATGCACATTGGCTTTGCCTGCCCTGATACGCATCAGTTCATTATCAAGGTGTTCAATGGCTTTGTCCATTCGCTCTTTGGCCATTTCATAGACCATTTCGACTTCTTCATTCATGATCTCTGATTTTCGTTCGGTGCCTAAATTATCTAAATTTTGATTAAAGTTCCAACTTTTTCCCCTGAAAGAAGCTTCTTTATAGTCCCTTTCTTGTTCATATTGAAGACGATAATGGGAAGCTCATTCTCCTTGCACATGGTAAAAGCGGTCTGGTCCAGAATCCTTAACTCCTTTTTCAATGCTTCTGAGAAGGTGAGCTCATCATATTTTTCTGCTTCCGGATCCTTTTCCGGATCGCTTGTGTATACCCCGTCCACACGGGT
>JAGLTY010000019.1 GCA_023135025.1 Bacteroidales bacterium
TAAAAACAGTTTCAGGTTGCTGGAACCGGCTGTAGTTTAAGTTTCCCACATTATCACTATTTTAGTACGATGAATGATTTTGGGGTACTCTCTGTACTGCCGCCTCTGCTGGCCATTATTCTTGCATTAAGGACCAGGCAGGTCTATATCTCACTGGTGGTGGGGATCTGGCTGGGCTGGCTGATCATCAGCGACTGGAACCCTGTTCAGGGAACCCTGGCTACCCTGGAGGGATTTGTGGATGTGTTTAAAAATCCGGGCAATACCCGGACCATCATGTTCAGTGCCCTTGTGGGGGCTTTGCTAATCTTTATTCAGTATTCGGGGGGTGTCAGGGGTTTTATTGTGGGGATCGATAAGATGCTCTACTCCATGGAAAAGAAGAAGATCGGGAAGAGCAGGGTAGTGGTAGAACTTCTGGCCCTGGTCATCGGTGTGTTGCTTTTCATTGAGACCAGTATCAGTTCACTCACAGTAGGGACCCTTTTTCGACCGGTGTTTGACAGGTTGAAGATTCCCCGGGAAAAGCTGGCCTATATTGCCGATTCCAGTTCGGCTCCCAGTTCCATCCTGATCCCCTTCAATGCATGGGGCGCCTTTATCATGGGTCTGCTGCTTACACAGGGTATTGAAGCACCTTTCAGGACCATGATCTCGGCCATGGCCTACAACTTCTATCCCATGCTCACCATCCTTATGGTGTTCTTGGTGATTGTTACCCGCAAAGATTTTGGTCCCATGGCCAGGGCTGAGAGACGTACAAGGGAAACGGGGAAGCTCCTGAATGACGGATCCAGGCCGATGGTTTCTGAAGAAGTTACCTCTTACGAGATGAAGGAGGGAATCAGACCCAGGGCTGTGAATATGGTGATTCCATTGCTGACCATGGTG
The DNA here is from genome assembly GCA_023135025.1 of Bacteroidales bacterium. Taxonomy (GTDB): domain Bacteria; phylum Bacteroidota; class Bacteroidia; order Bacteroidales. Next base: position 892 of record JAGLTY010000019.1, read on the forward strand.
GTGATGATGATTTTTTTCCTGGCCTATACGGGCTGGGAAGATGTGGAGGAGTCCAATGGATTTCTGGATCATTTCACCAGTGCCCTGGGGCGCGGATCGGGATCATCAGCTGTGTTGTATGCTGTGACCAGTTCCATCCTGGTGGCCATGATTCTCTACCGGGCCCAGGGCATCATGAAGGTAAGAAAGATGATCAGCCTGATTCTGAAAGGGATCAGTGAATTGATGCCGCTGGCCCTCCTGATGATGCTTGCATTCTCCATCAGTCATGTGTGCAACACGCTGGGAACCGGTCTGTATGTGGCGGGAATTACGGAGGGCTGGCTCTCCCCTGCACTGCTGCCGGCCGTGGTATTTGTACTCTCCTCCTTTATCGCATTTTCTACAGGGACCTCCTGGGGCACCTTTGCCATTATGATCTCCATTGCCCTGCCCATGGCAGAGATACATGGAGCCAATCTGTTCCTGGTGGTAGCCGCCACCATGGGAGGTGGCGTTTTCGGTGATCACTGTTCGCCCATTTCCGATACCACCATGATCTCTTCCATGGCTTCCGCATCCGATCATATCGATCACGTTAGAACACAGCTGCCCTATGCACTGGTTACAGGGACGATCACCGTGCTGATATACCTGTTGCTGGGATTTGCTATTAACTGAGGGAGCGTAAAGCCTCTTTCAATGTATGAGTAAACCGTACGATCTCCACTTTTTTATGCGAGGAGGTAACCACAACCCTAAGTACTCCTTCAGATCCGGCACCTTTGTATGAAGTATACTGGGTATAGATGCCCTGCTTTATCAGGAAGTTGTGAATCTTTTTCATGGTTGAAGCATCTCTGTGTGCAAACGAAAAAATGGGGATGGTTCCATGTATTTCCGGAATGAACGCGACCTCATTTTTGATCCCCATATGCAGAAGGCCCTCTCTCAGGTACCTTGCGTTATCCCAGAGTTTTTTCCGCAGGCTGTGACTCTCCTGGACCAGTTCCAATCCCTTGATACCAGCTGCCACTGCAGCATTCATCGGTGAGCTGGAACCTGTCATCACACTTCCGGAGCGGATCTTATGGATGAAATCTCTTCTGCCTGCAATGATGCCACCATATGCGCCAAATGCTTTGGAGAGGGTGGCCCCCAGGTATATCCTGTTGGAGGGGGTTCCCAGTGCTTCACAGGTACCCCGCCCGTGTACCCCCAGGATTCCTACACCATGGGCATCATCAACCCATATCACACCATCATATTTCAGAGTCATATCAAGGTAATCTCTGACCGGGGCAAGGGTTCCCATCACAGGGAAGAGACCGTCACTGGCCACAAGGGGACGCTGACCTTTCGCCAGGTGCTTTTTCATTTTGGCTTCCAGATCATCCAGGTCCCTGTTCCGGAAGGGAATAACCGGTTTCCCTGTGGCTGTAGCTCCTTCTTCCATGCTATAGTGTGATCCTTCATCCAGAAAGATTACCTGGTACAATCCCATCTCGTCAAGTGCTTTCAGACCTGCCAGGCTGCTCAGGTAACCTGAAGGAAGGTATACGGCATCTTCGGTGTTAAAATAACTGGCCAGTTTCTGCTCTATCTTTTCAAGAAGGGGAGTGGTGCCTGTCAAGGCCCGGGTGGTAGCACTCCCTATCCCGTATAGCAGCGTGGCATCGTTGGCAGCCTTGATCACATCAGGATGGGAGTGGAGCTGGAAATAGCTGGTTCCGGCAAAATAGAGGTAACTCTTTCCATTGAGGACCACCTTTGTGCCGGTCCTGCTCTCCATGGTATAGTGTTTGCTCGGGTGTGCCATGCGTATGTTTTTGGATTAAGAAATGGTGACTTTCTCCATGGACTCCAGGAATGCTTCATCAAAAGCTGCACCTATTCCCGGGTTCTCCCCAATGATCCATTGTCCGGATCCTATATACTCAATTCCTCCGGTGACCGGGTCCTGATTCAGCATCAGTGAGGAGTCCATATCGTAGTGTACAATGGTGTCCCTGGCCAGTACCAAGTGCATCAGGGCAGTGAGTGCAAAGCGGGATTCTGACATGCATCCCACCTGGCACTTGATGCCGGCAGCTTCAGCCACCGCTACAATTTTCAGTGCATTGTTGATGCCTCCCGATTTGGAGAATTTGATATTGAAGTAGTCGCAGGCACCCATGCTGGCCAGCCGGAAGGCATCATGGTGGTCAAATACCGATTCATCGGCCATGATGGGGATGGGACTGTTCTCCCTCACCTTCACCAGTTCGCGATTGTTCCAGTGGGGAATGGGCTCTTCACAATGCTCTATTCCAAATGGTTCCAGTGCTTTCAGTATTTCAATGGCAGTAATGGTGTCCCATCCCTGGTTGGCATCGATCCGGATGGGATAGTCGGGGCCCACTGCTTCGCGGATCGCTTTAATCCGGGCCACATCTTCCCTGGAGGTGGTTCCCAGTTTGACCTTGATGGCAGGAAAACCGGCCCTCTTAAACTCCATGGCATCGCGGGACACTTTCTCAGGATCGCCTATGCTGATGGTCATGTCGGTATGGATCTCCCGGTTGTTACTGCCCCCCAACAACTGGTAGAGCGGCATGTTCGCCCTGAGCGCCAGCAGGTCGTAGAGGGCCATATCAAAGGCACTCTTCATGGTGGGGTTCCCTTTTACCGCCCGGTCGATCTCGTGGAGCCGCTCCCCGATGGCAAACGGGTCCCTTCCCACCACCATTTTCCCCACCCTTTTTGCCAGTTCGAAAACGGTTTCCTGTGTTTCACCTACAATATAGACAAAGGGGGCGCACTCTCCTGTACCTGTCAAACCCGTGTTGGTGTGGATCCGGACTACCACATTGGTGGCTTCAGGGATCACACCCAATGAGATCACAAATGGCTCCTTGTAGGGAATGTTCAGTTTGATGACTTCTACTTTTGTGATGGCTGGATTGTTCATGATCTCTTTGATTCATTAGTATTTAGCGGATTAATGCAGGTGAACCGACTTTTCGCCCGCCTCTATGGCCACCGACAGGGAATTCTCCCTGGGTGGCATGGGACAGGTGGCAAAGGGACTGAAGGCACAGGGAGGATTGTAGGCTTTGTTAAAGTCCAGAATGATCCGTCCGGTCGAATCGGGTGTGGCATACATAAACCTACCCGCTCCGTAGGTGTCCAGACCGGTGGTTTCATCGGCAATTGCCAGGAAATAGTCTTTGCCTGAGGTGAATGGATGGAGTTTCAGCTCCTTGCCATTGAGCCTGAAATTCAGGGTGCCCGGACACTGATACGATTCTGTAAAGCCCTCCAGTGGAGTGGCCACAGTCATGGTCTTTGGTGAACCAAAAGGTTCCAAATAGGCCTCCACCACATAGCTGGTCTGCACAGGATAGGAGGGGATATGATCCAGTTCGTCGATGCGGGGATGCTTATGATCCCTCAGGTGGATCCCGTACCTGTCGCCTCGTTTGATAATATACCAGGCCAGGTCGCCCTGTTGCAGATGGGTGACATTTTTGGAATGATCATCGGCCAGTTTTATCTCGGTGATCAGGGAATCCTTCACCGAAATCCCGACTCCTTCTGCAACCCTCAGTGTGACAGCTCCACTGTCAAGCTCCAGGGTACCACAGAATGCCTCTGCCTTTTCCGGGAAAACAATATTGTTGGCAGGATCGGATCCAAAACTGTTCTCACCCTGCTCCAGCCAGAACAGTCCGGCCAGGCTGAGCCAGCCATTTTCACCTTTCAATTTCTCGAGCCGCTGTTGCTGCCAGTTTTCAATCTCCTCCATATAGCCTGCTTCATCGGTGATAACAGGGGTTGCAGTGTTACAACCAAAATGTAAAAGAGAGAGTGATATAATCAGGATAACCGAAGAGAAGTTACGCATAAAAATGGGAATTGATTTGATATCTTAAATATCGCATAATTATTATAATTTTGCACCAGTCCGGAGAGATGCCGGAGTGGTCGAACGGGGCGGTCTCGAAAACCGTTGTGCTCCTTGCGGGCACCGGGGGTTCGAATCCCTTTCTCTCCGCAAAACAGCGAAAATCCTCATGCGATGGCGTGGGGATTTTTATTTGGACGACCGCGTTGGAAGCTTGCTTTCATAAGCGGGCGGATAAATAAAAAGACATTTACACGAAGTGTAAAGGGGATTAGCTCCCTTTTTTATTAAATTTATGGGACCATGAAAACCAGGATCTCCCTTTTGTTGTTGGTGTTGTTTGTTTCATCGTGTAGCGAACCACCCAAAGAGTCAGATACGCTCTATCTGCAGAACCGCACTCCATTACATCCCAAGAAGTATGTTGAACTGCCACTGGGCACCATCAGGCCTGAAGGCTGGTTGTTGCATCAGCTGGAGTTGATGAGAGATGGGATGACCGGTCACCTCGATGAGTGGTATCCTTCAGTGGTCGGTGAGCGAAATGGCTGGCTGGGAGGAGATGGTGATGGCTGGGAGCGGAGCGTCTACTGGTTGGATGGACTGGTGCCCCTGGCCTGGTTACTGGATGATGAGGAGCTGAAGGCGAAGGCCATGCCCTGGATCGAGTGGACATTGAATAGTCAGACCGAAACGGGTTATTTTGGACCGGTCCCCTTTGAAGAGGAGCCCGAACCGGAACCGGGACTTCAAAAAACAAGGCGGCAGGACTGGTGGCCCAAGATGGTGATGTTAAAGGTATTGCAACAGTATTACGAAGTGTCGGGCGATGAGCGGGTGATAGATCTGTTACTAAACTATTTCAGATTTCAGCTGGATGAGTTGCCAAATACACCCCTGGACCACTGGACCTTCTGGGCCAATCGCAGGGGAGGGGATAACCTTATGGTGGTCCACTGGCTCTATAACCAGACGGGCGAATCTTTTCTGCTTGAACTGGGGGATCTGATACATGAGCAAACTTTCCCGTGGACAGAGGTCTTCCTGAATGAGGATTGCTACAAGGGGGGCGATCTGGATCACCTCTATCCGTATAACACCAACAACCGCTATCCATTTGATCAGGAGTTGATTTCACGTCTGTGCACCAGGCAGCTGCAGAGTTTCCACTGTGTCAACCTTGCACAGGGGATCAAGGAGCCCATGATCCGTTACCAGCAGGAGCCGGATCCGGTCTATCTGGAAGCAGTTGAAAAGGCTCTGAGCGATATCCTTTTATTTCATGGTCAGCCCCAGGGGATGTATGGTGGTGATGAGCCGATGCATGGCAACGATCCCACACAGGGTATTGAGCTTTGCTCGGTAGTGGAACTGATGTATTCGCTGGAGAAGATGATTGCCATTTCTGGCAACCCGGCAATGATGGACCATCTTGAGAAGATTGCATACAATGCACTGCCCACGCAGGTCAGTGATGATTTCACCTCCCGACAATATTTTCAGCAGGCCAACCAGGTGATGCTGACCCGGCACCGGCACAATTTTTATGAGGAGGATCATCACGGGCATACCGATCTCTGCTATGGTCTGATATCGGGCTTTCCATGTTGCACCTGCAACTTGCACCAGGGTTGGCCAAAACTGGTTTCACACCTCTGGTATGCCACTGCAGACGGAGGAGTGGCAGCTGTGGTATATGCACCTTGTAACATGACTGCCAGGGTAGCCAATGACGATGAAGTGTCTATTCGCGAGGAGACCAACTATCCGTTTGAAGAGCGTATCCGTTTTCATATCTCAACCAAAAGTCCGGTGCAGTTTCCATTGCATCTCAGGATCCCCGGATGGTGCAGTGAGCCTGGTTTGAGTATTAACGGGGAGAATGTTTTGTTTGAAGTGGAAGAGGGGATGATGGTGCTGGACCGGATGTGGCAGGAGGGTGACCTGGTTGAACTGCACCTGCCCATGGAAGTATCCCTGAACCGGTGGGTGGAAAATGCAGTCTCTGTGGAGCGTGGTCCGCTGGTTTATGTATTGAAGATCGGAGAGGAGTGGAAAGCGGTTGAAAGTGATGACATTTGGGGAGACTACAGTGAGGTGCGTCCGCTGGATCCCTGGAACATTGGTCTGCTGGAAGCAGCGGTGCTGGACCCGGAGACCGGTTTTGAATTTGTTACTGTGGGGAAAACTACTAATTCACAGGAAGAGAGGATCTATCCCTGGTCCCTGGAAAATGCGCCGGTGGCATTGCGTACCAAGGGAAGGATCATTCCTGACTGGAAACTTCACAGGGAGATGGCAGGTCCACTGCCCCACAGTCTGCCTCTGAAACATCTGCTGAGCGATCCTCCCCAGGAGATCACCCTGATCCCTTACGGATGCTCAACACTCAGGATTACGGAGTTTCCTGTGGTGCGTTAGGTTCCAACTTTTTTAACCCCTGTTTTGCATAGAACCTCACTTCGAAGTCCTCATCTTTCATGAGCTTTTTTAACGGCTCAACCACCTGTTGATCTCCCGATTGGATACAGACAATCACAGCATTTCTTCTCACGTGAACATTTTCGTCCTTTAATTCAGAAATGGCATGTGATATGCCGGCATCGGGATCGATCTGCATGATGGCATTGAGTGCAGAGATCTGGTTGTAATGCTCTCCGCCATCCAGTCCCTTGGCCAGGTAGGGTATGGCGGCATCATTGCCAATAGAACCGAGTGCACCATAAATATGGAACAGATTGTTTTTCATACGGGGATTGACCAGCATACCGATCAGGCTGTCCACGGCCATTTCCGACCTGATCTCACCTACAGCGATAATGGAAGCGCCCCTGACCCTCCATGTAGAATCATACATGGAGAGGATATAGATCTCTTCACCTTCCCGTATCTTCAGTTGTCCCATGTGCATAATGGCAAATTCGCGGATAATGGGGTTCGGGTGGGTGGCCAATGCCAGCAATGAATCGGTTCCAGCTGCTCCAAAGGACGGGATATCTTTCATCAGGGCGCTGACTGCCCTGCGGTTCTCTCCTGCCTCCTCCAGGCTTATCACGATCTCTGAAAGCTCTTTTTGTGACGCTGATGTTGGAACATCACCACTCTCTTGCCGATCGAAATCCACCCAGAAAAGAGAGAGGGCTATAAAGATTCCGGTATAGATCAATACAATCCATAGCACCTGTGACCGTCGTGCCGGGTACTCCCCTTTTGTAACCAGCCGGCCGGGCCAGCCTGTGATCCTGTTGAGCCAGCGTGGCAGAGGTACCAGGAAGGGGGACGATTTCCTGTATTGTTGATAATCCCCTCCGGTGATCTCCATCATTTTGATCTCCTCTATCATACAGATCCCCACAATGGTCATGGTCATCAGCAACCATGGCAGGGAGGAGGGGACCGCCCATGATTTTTTCATGTCGTTTATAAAGGGGGTAAAGAGGATAAATCCGTAACTCCAGAGGATCCAACCCAGGTACTGGGGGTGACGGGAGATTTTATATATCCATACCGAAGCCACCTTCTCTCCGCCATACCTCGATCTGAACCATAGTAGCACGCCCCAGGTAAAGAGAAAGGCTCCGGAGGCCATAAAGAACCAGGTGAGAAAGTTATGGGCGTTCCATTTGAAGAGTTCGAAAAACCAGATCAGGATCCAGTAAGGCACATAGATCACTTTTCCCAGGTCGAGCAGGTCGAAGGAGGAGACCTCCAGGAAGGGAAGCCACCCTACCCTCAGAAAACCGAGTCCGGCCAGGAAAAACATACTGAGAGCAAACTGTCCGAATACAGGTATAAAAAGTCCCACTGCACCCGCAAGGGCCCAACCCGATCTGCGGGTGGTGTATCCGAAGATGATCAGTCCAACGATAAGGAGTAGTGAACCATACCCGATCCACCTCAGGTGGAGTCCTTCGATAAACATTTCAGTTTTAAAGGCACTTTTCCCCCCGCCCCCCTGATCAAATTGGGGAAAGCCGAAACGGCTCTGCAGGCCTGCATCAAGCAGCCTGGGAAGTTCGATAAAGGCAAAAATGAGGCCGGTGGAGAAGACAATGGCAAGGAGGAGCAATCCTGCATTGTTCAGGAAATTGCGTTTCATGCTGAAGAGTTTAACTATCTTTTAAATACAATACGCATGCGGACCACGTCATCGGTGGCCCCGCTTTCGTCCCGGGCCGGGTTCCAGACGGGGCCCTCCTTTAACAGTCTGATGGCCACTTTGGTGAACGGATCGCCCGGTGAACGAAGGGTTTTAATCTCAGAGAGTGTCCCGTCCGATTCAACAATGAATTTCAGGACGACAACCTCTCTCTTGCTAATGGTATCTCCGGCACGGAACCGGATATTCTCCTCCATGTACATCTTAAAGGCTTCGATCCCCCCTGAAGGTTCGGCCCCGCTATAATTGAATTCCTCCTTATCAAATTGAACTTTCTGAACCGCACCGGTGGCATAAACATCTTTCTCTACGCCATATCCAACCACCACCACTTCATCGAGGGTGGCCATATCGGGCTGCATCACCACCCGGTTTTCTGTGCCGCCGGCCAGTTGATATTCGCCGGTTTCCATTCCAACATAACTGGCAATGACCGTGGTTTGCGACTGCTGGTCAGCCACAACGGTAAACCGGCCTTCCATATCAGCAACCATACCCGAATCGCTGCCCTTCACCATGATGGATGCTCCGGGAAGGGGTTCCATGTCCTCGGACGATACCACAATACCACTCACCCTTTCGGTGGAGTATGGTGTAAGTGCCTTCTGAACCCTGCCCTTTTTTCGGGATCTCTGCGGCTGAGCTTCCATGGCTACAACCTCATCGGCCACCGGAGCAGGAGCATCGTATTCCTCTGGAGCGGCTTCAGCAATTCTCTCTTCCTCCAGCTGCAGCACAGGCTCTTTATATTCAGGCTTTTCAGTCTCAGTTTTCTTGGCAAGGGCTCTCTCTGTTTCGGCTTCCTCTTTTTCCGGAGCAAGCTGCATCGCCTTCTCCTCGTGCACAACTATCTCTTCACGAACTGGAGCTTCCTCTTGAACCAGAGCCTTCTCTATTACGGGAACTTTCACCTCTTCCGGAGCCTGTTGTTCAAAGAATTTTTCCTCCTCTTCCATAGCCGCCCCTTGAGTGGCAGGCTCTTCATGCAGGAAGGTCTCATCGCCGGAGGAAGACTCTTTTGCTGCATCCGGGTTCAATTGATAAATATTCAGAAAGATGGTGCCAACTACCAGAATGGATGCCACCGTGGCGGCAATACTGTAAATGGTGCGCCTTCTTCGTCTCTTCAGCCGTTTTAATAGAGTGGCATGCAGTGAGAGCAGGTCCTCTTCAACCGCTCCGGCAGTCGGTTTCTCCATACCCTCCATGGCATCCATCTCAAATGGATCAGCCTCAAGATCCCGTTCAAAGGAGTGGCGCTCCTCACGGGAAAGCTCTCCTTTCAAGTACTTCAGGTACTCATTGGTGGTTCTATGTTTTCTTTTAGCTGACATTTTTTCCTTCCAGACAAATTTTCAAATTGCGCTTGCCATTCTGCAGAAAGCTTTTCACCTTTTTCTCATTCAAGTCGAGCCTCTCTGCAATCTCCTGATAACATAGTTTCTGATAATAGAACAGTTCAATGCACTGCTTCTGTTCAGCCTTTAACTGTTCTATACACTGTTTCAGAGCTTCCTCCACAGAATGATCCTCTCTGTCTATGGGATGCATCTCCTGGTCCGATTCCATAAATTCCTGCTCAATTTTATATCCTTCCATCCTTCCATCTGCACTTTTTTGCGACCGGATCTGCATCAGGCAGTGGTTTTTGGTTAGCACATACAACCAGCTTTTAAAGTTCCGGACTTCATGTCCGGGAAGATCAGTAATCAGTTTTTCGAAGATCTGCATAACGGCATCCCTGGCATCCTCACGGTTACCCAGATACTTGAGTGAAACACCATATACCAGGTGCATATAGCGGGAATAGAGCTCTCCCAGTGTCTCTAAATTCCCATTGCGGTTGAATTGCAGGAGCAATTCCTCATCGGTACTGTCCGGATGTTTTCCGCTGATTTCGAGCATATGCCGGGAGTGGAGTCTGCTAAAATTAAGAAAAAATGTAAAAGTTTTTATGGAATCGGAGAGAAGGCTGCATCCTAAGGGTGAAGTCAAACAAAAAACAGGAAATCATGAAAGCAATTATTTCAATACTAATAGTACTATTTTTCTCGGCCTTCAGTATGGCCCCCGATCAAACACGTTTGATCAGTGGAACCGTCAGCGACGAAACCGGGAATCCAATGGCGGGAGTCACCGTGGTTGTAAAAGGAACCAGCAATGGAACGGTTACCGATCTGTATGGTGCCTACAAGCTCCAGGTAAACTTTGAAGCAAAATACCTGGTTTTCTCTTTTATAGGATATGAGAAAGAAGAGGTGAAAATTGCACGTTCCAACCGGATCAATGTAATCCTTAAACCTTCAAATATGGTTCTTGAGGAGGTGGTCTCCATGGAGTATGATATGGCAGCACCCATGCAGGTCATCGCCTCAGGTATTCCGGTCCGTGGTGTCGCCTCAAAATCACACCACAAGCGGGCACAATACTATACTTATGCAGCCCCTGAGCCTGGCTATATCCAGCACAATACCGAAGGGTACAGTGCCATTGATGAAAACGGGTTCAAGGATGTACTGCACAATCCCCTCTCCACCTTCAGCATTGATGTGGACAGGGCATCCTACTCCAATGTGCGCAGGTTCCTGAACATGGGACAATTGCCTCCCAAAGATGCAGTCAGGATCGAGGAGATGATCAACTATTTCAGTTATGATTATCCCGAACCTGAAGGCAAACATCCCTTCTCGGTATACACCGAAATTTCAACATGTCCATGGAACAGTGCACATCAGTTGCTTCATGTGGGACTGAAAGGCAAGAGCATTGATAAATCTGAACTGCCCCCTTCAAACCTGGTGTTTCTGATCGATGTATCGGGTTCCATGAGTGCAGCCAATAAACTTCCGCTTCTGAAGCAGGCCTTCAGGATGTTGGTCAATGAACTGAGGCCCGAAGACAGGGTAGCCATGGTGGTCTATGCCGGAGCAGCCGGACTGGTTCTGGAGTCGACTCCCGGAACAGAGAAAGCTGAAATCCTGGCAGCACTGGACAAACTGCAATCGGGTGGATCCACCGCTGGTGGTGCCGGTCTGAAGCTGGCCTATAAAGTGGCACAGGAGAATTTTGTTAAAGAGGGTAACAACCGGATTATCCTGGCCACGGATGGTGATTTCAATATTGGTTCTTCCAGCAATGCAGAGATGGAGAGGTTGATCGAGGAGAAGCGCGAACATGGTGTTTTTATGACCGTACTTGGATTTGGAATGGGCAACTACAAAGATGATAAGATGGAGATTATTGCCGACAAAGGCAACGGTAACTATGCCTATATCGATAATATCCAGGAGGCCCGTAAGGTCTTTATCACCGAATTTGGAGGAACACTCTTTACCATTGCCAAGGATGTGAAGTTCCAGATGGAGTTTAATCCTGCACGTGTAAAAGGATACAGACTGGTGGGGTATGAAAACCGTTTGCTGAACGATGAGGATTTCAATGATGATAAGAAGGATGCAGGGGAGATGGGTGCCGGTCATACAGTAACGGCTCTCTACGAGATCATTCCCGCAGGCTCCCAAGAGTCACTGAAAAGCATCGATCCGTTGAAGTACCAGGCCAATCGGGGTGATCTGAAATCTGTTGAACAGGTGAAAGCCGATCCCCGTGCCGAGCTGATGACTGTGAAACTGCGCTATAAGCAGCCCGACGGAGCTATCAGTACCAAGGTAGAGATTCCTGTGAAGGGGAGGGTACTGGATCTGGATAAGACCTCCGACAACTTCCGTTTCTCAGCTGCCATTGCTACATTTGGATTGATTCTAAGGGACTCACAATACAAAGAGGATGCCACCATGGAAGAGGTAATAGCCTTGGCAAAAGGTGCCAGGGGAGAGGATGAAGAGGGGTACCGCTCCGAATTTTTAAAGCTGGTGAAACTGGCTGACTCCCTGAAGGAGTGGAGTGCCGACAAATAGCGGAAAGTTTAAATTCGAAAGTAATTGAAGTATATGAGGCTGTCTCGATTGGGGCAGCCTCTAACTTGTGTGGCTGTCCTGAAAAATGTCTACTGAATTGAGAAATCTTGCAAGTTATCAGTATTGCGACTGAATGCCTAGCTAAACCAAATTGCTTAACTTACATACGATAATCCGACCAAAGGTCGGCATTTAGCAAGCTCGGCAGCCTTCGCCCTCAGAAACGAACTTAGCGAAGCGATCTCACGACCGTAGGGAGTAAACTTCGTTTATCGCCGCATTAGAGCCAACCGCTTTTGGCAGATTACTGTAGTAAATTTTTGTATTTTTTATTATTTGTGAATTCGTAAAAAAAAATCATACAATGAAAACCACTAAAATATTATCTGTCCTTTTAATTCTAATGACTTGTTCCCAACTTTCTTTTGCACAGGATATTACGACAGACACAACTTTAGCAAACAGCTATTTCGAAAAAGCCGGCATTTTTCAGGATAGTACCCAATACGACAGCGCCATTGTGTATTTAGAAAAAGCAAGCGCATTGTACCAGGAACACAAACAGTGGAGAAAATATTTACAAAGCGAAACAAAACACGGAGTTTGTTACCAAAAACAATGGCAACTAGACCTGGCAATAGCAACTATAAAGCC
>JAGLTY010000190.1 GCA_023135025.1 Bacteroidales bacterium
GTCCCAGATCGATAATCCAGTCGGCATACTTGATCACCTCCATGTTGTGTTCTATGACCAGAACAGTATGCCCCTTCTCCAACAATGATTCCAGCGATTGGAGCAACAGGGAGATATCGTGCATATGCAGTCCGGTGGTGGGTTCATCAAAAATGAACAAAATCTTCTCCTCGGCCGACTCCTTGCTCAGGAAGTAGGCCAGTTTGATACGCTGACTCTCTCCACCGCTCAGGGTGCTTGAGGATTGACCAAGCTTCACATATCCCAGTCCCACCTGCTGCAACGGGGTGAGCTTCTTAATAATCCTCTTCTCAGTAGAGCCGAACGCCTGACTGAAAAACTCGATGGCCTCATTGATGGTCATCTCCAGAATATCGAATATGCTCTTCTCCCGGTAAGTCACCTGGAGAATTTCATCTTTAAAGCGCCTGCCCTGACAATTTTCGCATACCAGCCGTACATCGGCCATAAACTGCATCTCCACCTTGATCTCCCCTTCGCCCTGACACTCATCGCATCTTCCCCCATCAATATTAAAGGAGAAGTGCGAAGCTTTGAAACCATTAATCTTAGAGGCCTGCTGTGCAGCGTAGAGTTTCCGGATCTCATCAAAGGCTTTCAGGTAGGTCACCGGGTTGGAGCGCGACGATTTTCCTATGGGATTCTGATTCACAAACTCAACCCGGTCCAGCAGGTGTAGATCGCCGGTGAGGAGATCGTGTTTGCCTGGTTTCTCCCCTGTCCCGTGAAGCTGCTTGTTTAGTGCAGGAAAAAGGATTGCTCTTACAAGGCTCGATTTCCCCGACCCACTTACCCCTGTTATCACCGTGAAGATGTTCAAGGGGAACTTCACATCTATCCCGGTCAGGTTATTCTCCCTGGCTCCCTTTATCTCCAGGTAATTGTTCCATTTTCTCCTTCGATTTGGAATGGCGATTTTATCCAATCCGTTCATATACCTTGCAGTGAGACTCTTCTTCTCTTTCAACAGCTCCTGGTGGTTACCCTGAAACACCACCTCACCCCCATGCCTGCCGGCCATGGGGCCCATATCTATCACATGGTCGGCCGAACGGATGATCTTCTCATCATGCTCTACAATCACCACAGTGTTTCCCAGTTGCTGCAGCTCCCTCAGCACTCCAATCAACTGATCGGTATCGCGCGAATGGAGCCCGATACTGGGTTCATCCAGGATATAGAGCGATCCCACCAGGCTACTTCCCAGCGAAGTGGCCAGATTGATACGCTGACTCTCACCACCCGACAGGGTAGAAGAGAGGCGGTTCAGGGTGAGGTAACCGAGTCCCACATTGGTCATGAAACCGAGCCTGCTGTTGATCTCCTCTAGAAGCCTTTCCGAAACTTTAAGTTCCTTTTTGGTAATTTTCATGTGACTGAAAAACGCTTTGAGCTGAGAGATGGGCATTTTCACCAGTTCACTGATGGTTTTTCCCCCAACCTTTACATAGGAAGCTTCTCGCCTGAGCCGGCTTCCCTGGCATTCCGGACAGACGGTTTTACCCCGGTAACGGGAGAGCATCACACGGTTCTGAATCTTGTACTTCTTCTCCTCCAGGCGGTCAAAAAACCGATGAATACCTTTGAATGAGCGATTTCCATCCCATAGCAACCTGCGTTGATCTTCTGTGAGCTGGTAATAGGGTGTATGGATGGGGAAGTCGAGTTGCTCGGCCTTCATAATCAGCTTCTCCTTCCACTTTTTCATCTTCTCCCCTCGCCAACAAACCACCGCATCGTCATAAACCGAAAGCTGTTTATTGGGGATCACAAGCTCCTCATCGATCCCCATCACCTTTCCATAGCCTTCACAACTTGGACAGGCTCCAACCGGGTTGTTAAAACTAAAGAGGTGTTCGGTAGGCTCCTCAAACTCTATTCCGTCTGCTTCAAACCGGGTAGAAAACTCAACGCTTTGCTTTGTTTCCGGATTCCAGATCAGGCAGTGTCCGTGACCGATCTGAAGGGCGGTTTGTACCGAATCGCCAAACCGGCTAACCGACTCCTTATCTTTCTGAATCACAATCCTGTCAACCACCAGTTGAAGCAAAAAATTCCCGTTAGTGGCATCTTTGCCTTTAAGTGATTCCAGATCGACAATCCTCTCTTCCACCCTGGCCCGGGTCATGCCCTGCTGGATAAAGATATCCAGTTGGTAATCAAGCTCTTTCTCCTGGTTCAGGCATACCGCAGAGAGAATGACAAACCGCCTTCCCTCTTCCTGTTCAAGGATATAATCGACCACATCGGTCACCGAATGCCTCTTTACCACACTACCCGAAACGGGAGAGTAGGTTTTCCCCGTTCTGGCAAACAACAACTTGATGTAATCATAAATCTCAGTGGAGGTTCCCACTGTGGATCTGGGATTCCGGGAATTCACCCGTTGTTCCAGTGCAACTGCCGGCGGAATACCATGAATAAAGTCCACATCAGGTTTATCAATGCGCCCCAGAAACTGCCTGGCATAAGCTGACAGACTCTCCACATACCTTCTCTGTCCTTCAGCATACAGGGTATCAAAAGCAAGAGAGGATTTCCCTGAACCTGAAAGACCGGTAATTACCACCATTTCGTCCCGCGGAATCCTAATTTCCACATTCTTCAGGTTGTGTACCCTGGCTCCCTGAATATGTATTTCTTGCTCTCTTATGGCTGATATAATTATTGCGCAAAAATACTATATTTTGTATTAAGAATTATTTTTACTTAATTGCATATGTTAATTATCCATCAAAAAGAATCTGCCTATCGATACACCTTTACGCTTAACCAACAGAAACAAGCGTTTTGAAAGAAAGTGTAGCAAGCGACCAGCATTTGGTTCAAGCTTATATCAAAGGTGATCATTCAGCTATTGAAGTCTTAATAAACAGGCACCGCAGCAAGGTTTACACCTATATTCTTCTTACCATTAAGAATCATCAGCTGGCTGAAGATCTTTTCCAGGAGACATTTATTAAGGTGATTCAATCGCTCAGGGGAGGTAAGTACAAAGACAATGGAAAGTTCCTTTCATGGGTCATACGCATTGCCCACAACCTGATCATCGATCATTTCAGGAAAGAGAAACAGATGAATGCCATTTCCAATGACGATTCGGAGGTGGACCTGTTTAATAGTAAGAAGCTCTCCGACGAGAATATCGAAGAGTTGATTATTCATAGCCAGATCAAATCGGAAATTCGAACACTGATCAATGAACTACCTGATGATCAGAGAGAAGTAGTTCTTCTCCGGCACTATGGGGATCTTAGTTTTAAGGAGATTGCTGATCAGACCGATGTAAGCATAAACACTGCTTTGGGCAGAATGAGGTATGCTCTGATCAATCTGCGTAAGCTTATCCATGAAAAAAATCTCTCCCTTACGGTTTATTAATAAACTTTCAGACATTTTAACAATATTCCTGCAGGTTGGGCGTTTTTAAAGGGAAAACCTAATCAAAAATGCCTATGGTAAAAATATCTACCCTATTTCACCGGGTGGATGGATTTGATGATCAAAACGCATCGTCCACTATCCCGGACATACTGGATCATGATTTCGGAGATCAGTTTTTACAAAACCTGCTAACACCACTTATCTATGATCCGGGTGACGAACTGGTGAAAACCATTTTAAAGAAAATCTGAAGAGGGGCCGCAATGGCCCCTTTCTTTTTCAAAAAGCCCGCAATAAAACTCTTTTCGGTATTCCCACTCAGTGCTGAAAATCAGCTTCGCTGATTTATAGGCACTATCGTTGGGAATACCTTCAAGATTATCAGGCTCCTATTATAGATAAAGAGAAAAAAGGAGGGCCTTGCAGCCGCTCTTCAGGTGTTTCAGAGGTGCAGGAGAGAGATGGCGGCGGTGATGTAGAGTGCTGCCGTTTCGGTGCGTAACCTGGAATCGCCCAGGTGAAAAGGAACATACCCGGCCTCCAGCGCCTCAGAAACCTCCTCTTCAGTGAAATCTCCTTCGGGTCCTACCATCAAAGTATATTTTTCCGAGAGCTCCAGTTCACTGATGCCTCGCTGCTCAAGGGGGTAACAGTGTGCTATTCCAAGGGTTCCCTGGCGATTTCTCTTCATAAACTCTTCCATACTGACCGGATTGTGAAGGATCGGCTTGAAAGCTTTCTGTGACTGCTTCATGGCCGATACCAGGATCCTTTCAAGACGCTCTGTTTTAACCTGTTTTCGCTCGCTCCGCACACAGATCAACGGGGTAATCTCAGTTATCCCGATCTCTGTTGCCTTCTCAAGGAACCACTCAAAACGGTCCAGGTTCTTGGTGGGTGCGACTGCAAGGTGAAGTGAATAGGGAAGTGGATGATAACCTGGCGTGTGTGATTCAACATGCAGCCTGCAACGTTTCGGATGATCATCAATAATAACAGCCTCATACCAGCCCCCTTTACCATCCACCATGATCACCCGATCACCCCTGACCAGCCTGAGTACGCGAATGGCATGTTTGGACTCCTGCTCTTCCAGTTCAAAACTGTCGCCTTGAATATGGGGATTGTAAAAAAGGTGCATCACTGAAATTTGAACCTAAAATTAGTAATTTAACCTGCCAAACCCCACCCCGATGTTTAGAATAGGCGTTCTATCAGATACCCATGGCTTCTTCGATCCAAAGATCGCAGAGTATTTCGGGGAGTGTGATGAAATCTGGCATGCAGGAGATATCGGCGATTTTGAGGTTGTGATACAGCTCAGCCGGATAGCTCCCGTGATAGCGGTGTACGGAAATATCGATGGAACGCCCATCCGCTCCAGATACCCCGGTCACCAGCGTCAGGTACGCGACGGACTGGATATCTGGATGACACATATCGGGGGGTACCCG
>JAGLTY010000191.1 GCA_023135025.1 Bacteroidales bacterium
AAAGGATTTTTGGTCCGGTAAAAGATTATGAGTGTCATTGTGGTAAGTATAAGCGGATCCGTTATAAGGGGATCGTGTGTGACCGTTGTGGTGTTGAAGTGACCGAAAAGAAGGTACGTCGTGAAAGGATGGGTCACATTTCACTGGTTGTACCGGTGGCCCATATCTGGTATTTCCGTTCACTTCCAAACAAAATCGGGTACCTGCTGGGACTGCCCACCAAGAAGCTTGATTCCATTATCTATTATGAAAGGTACGTGGTGATCAACGCGGGTATCAAGCAGGCCGATGGTGTGAATTACCTCGATTTTTTAACCGAAGATGAGTATCTGGACATCCTGGCAAGTCTCCCCAAGGAGAACCAGTTGCTGGAAGATGACCATCCCGATAAGTTTATTGCCGGTATGGGTGCCGACGGGCTCCACCAGTTACTGGGAAGGCTGGACCTCGACGAGCTTTCATACTCTTTGAGGCATAAGGCCAGTACCGAAACCTCCCAACAGCGGAAAAATGAAGCGCTGAAGAGGCTGCAGGTTGTGGAGGCGTTCCGCATTTCCAAAAGTGTAAACCGTCCGGAGTGGATGATTGTCAAGGTGGTACCGGTGATACCACCGGAACTGAGGCCCTTGGTGCCGCTGGATGGTGGTCGTTTTGCCACTTCCGACCTGAACGATCTCTACCGCAGGGTCATTATCCGGAACAACCGTCTGAAGAGACTGATTGAGATCAAAGCCCCTGAAGTGATCTTACGTAACGAAAAGCGGATGCTGCAGGAAGCTGTTGATTCACTGTTCGATAACTCAAGGAAGGCCAATGCGGTTAAGACCGATGCCAACCGTCCGCTCAAGTCGCTCTCCGACAGTCTGAAAGGAAAACAGGGACGTTTTCGTCAGAACCTGCTCGGTAAACGAGTCGACTACTCGGCACGTTCAGTGATCGTAGTTGGTCCTGAACTTGCGCTACATGAGTGCGGAATTCCCAAAGATATGGCGGCGGAGCTCTACAAGCCATTTATCATCCGCAAACTGATTGAACGTGGTATTGTGAAGACAGTGAAATCGGCCAAGAAGATTGTGGATCGTAAGGATCCCGTGGTATGGGACATCCTTGAAAATGTATTGAAGGGACACCCGGTATTGCTGAACCGTGCGCCAACACTGCACAGGCTTGGTATTCAGGCTTTCCAGCCAAAACTGATTGAAGGAAAGGCCATCCAGCTTCACCCGCTGGTTTGTACTGCGTTTAACGCTGACTTTGATGGTGACCAGATGGCTGTGCATCTTCCTCTTGGAAATGCTGCCGTACTGGAAGCCCAGATTCTGATGCTGGCTTCCCATAATATCCTGAACCCTGCCAACGGAGCGCCGATTGCGGTTCCTTCGCAGGACATGGTATTGGGACTCTATTATATTACTAAGTCCAAGCGTTCTACCAAACAGGAGAAGGTTAAAGGTGAAGATATGACCTTCTACTCGGCCGAAGAGGTGACCATCGCCTATAATGAGAAGCGTGCCGACCTGCATGCTGTCATTAAGGTGAGGATTCCGAAACTTGGTGCAGAGAATGGCGAGACTGAGCTGATCGAGACCACTGTGGGACGTGTATTGTTCAATGAGCTTGTTCCCGAGGAGATCGGTTACATCAATGAACTGCTGACCAAGAAGTCGTTGCGTGATATTATCGGACGTGTTCTGAAGATTACCGGAACAGCCATCACCGCCAGGTTCCTGGATGATATCAAAAGCCTTGGTTACGCGATGGCTTTCAAAGGAGGACTCTCCTTTAACCTGGATGATGTGATTATTCCCACCGAGAAGGAAACATTTGTGGTTGATGGTTATAAACAGGTGGATGATGTGGTTGGAAGTTATAACATGGGTGTGATCACCAACAATGAGCGTTACAACCAGATCATTGATATCTGGACACACACCAATGCCCGTCTGACCCAGACCCTGATGAAGCAGCTGAGTTCAGACAACCAGGGATTCAACCCTGTATATATGATGCTTGACTCTGGTGCGAGGGGCTCCAAGGAGCAGATTCGCCAGCTTTCCGGTATGCGTGGTCTGATGGCCAAGCCCCAGAAATCCGGTTCGAGCGGTTCTGAGATTATTGAGAACCCGATTCTCTCCAACTTCAAGGAGGGGCTTTCGGTTCTTGAATATTTTATCTCCACCCACGGTGCCCGTAAGGGTCTTGCCGATACAGCGCTGAAAACAGCCGATGCCGGTTATCTCACACGTCGTCTGGTGGATGTATCACAGGATGTGATTATCCAGGAACCAGATTGTGGAACCCTGCGCGGACTGGTTGCTTCTGTTATTAAGAAGAACGAGGAGGTTGTGGAGACACTCTACGAAAGGATCCTGGGCCGGACCACCGTACATGATATCTATCATCCTCTTTCCGGAGAGCTGATCATTCCTTCAGGTGAAGAGGTCACTGAGGAGCTTGCAGTTATTATCGAAGAGTCGCCCATCGAGTATGTGGAGATTCGTTCGGTATTAACCTGCGAATCGAAGAAGGGAGTATGCGCCAAGTGTTACGGACGTAATCTGGCCACCGGTAAGATGGTACAGATGGGTGAAGCCACCGGCGTCATTGCTGCACAGTCCATCGGTGAACCGGGGACACAGCTTACACTTCGTACCTTTCACGTTGGGGGTACTGCCTCCAACATCACTTCGGAATCCAATGTGATCTCCAAATATGATGGTGTCGCCGAGATTGAAGAGCTGCGTACAGTAACTTCCAAGGATGCGGAGACCGGAGAAAAGGTGGAGATCGTGATTGGACGTCTTGCGGAACTTCGGGTGTTAGATAAGAATACAGGAATAGCACTGACCACACACACCATACCTTATGGATCCAAACTCTATACAAAGGATGGAGCCAAGGTGAAGAAGGGAGACCTGATGTGTGAGTGGGATCCGTATAATGCATTGATTATTAGTGAAGCTGCAGGTAAGGTTGGCTTTGATAATGTGATTGAAGGAATCACTTTCAGGGATGAGTCGGATGAACAGACCGGCTTTAAGGAGAAGGTGATTGTGGAGACCCGGGACCGTACCAAGAATCCGCTGATCAGGATTCTTGACAGTAAAGGGGAGCTGGTGAAAAACTATAACCTGCCGGTGGGAGCACACATTGCAGTTAACGAAGGAGACAAGGTAATTGCAGGTGAAGTGCTGGTGAAGATCCCGAGAGCCGTTGGTAAATCGGGTGATATTACCGGTGGTCTGCCGCGTGTAACCGAGCTGTTTGAGGCGAGGAATCCTTCCAATCCTGCTGTTGTATCTGAGATCGACGGTGAAGTGGAGTTTGGTAAGATAAAGCGTGGAAACCGTGAAATCATTATCACTTCCAAAGCAGGTGAGGTGAAGAAATACCTGGTACCGCTGTCGAAGCAGATCCTGGTGCAGGAAAATGACTATGTGAGAGCTGGAATTCCACTTTCGGATGGTGCCATCACTCCGGCCGATATCCTGGCTATTAAAGGACCCACCAAGGTCCAGGAGTATATCGTGAACGAGGTACAGGAAGTTTACCGGATGCAGGGTGTGAAGATCAATGACAAGCATTTTGAAATCATTGTGCGTCAGATGATGCGGAAGGTGGAGATTGTGGATCCGGGCGATACCAAATTCCTGGAGAAGCAGGTGGTTGACAAGCATGACTCCATGGATGAGAATGACTGGATCTACGGCAAGAAGGTGGTAGTTGAGCCTGGTGATGCCCAGGACTACAAACCTGGTCAGATTATTACAGCCCGCAAACTGAGAGACGATAACTCGGTACTGAGGCGTAAAGACCTGAAACTGATTGAGGCAAGGGATGCTGTTCCTGCCACCTCATCGCAGGTGCTCCAGGGAATTACAAAGGCTGCCCTGCAGACCAATAGTTTCATCTCTGCCGCATCCTTCCAGGAGACCACCAAGGTGCTGAACGAAGCAGCCATTTTCGGTAAGGTGGATATACTGGACGGACTGAAGGAGAATGTGATTGTAGGTCACCTGATTCCTGCAGGAACCGGATCCAGGGTGTTTAACAACCTGATTGTAGGATCCAAAGAGGAGTATGAACGTCTTACATCCGGTGGAACTGTCGAAACAGAAACCCCTGAAGAGACGGAAGTATCTGAACCTGTTAAGGAATAAAGTTTATTCAGATGGAAGATAAAGCCAAAAAGAATCAGATCAACATTGAGTTGAAAGAGGATGTTGCCCAGGGCACATACTCCAACCTGGCCATCATTACCCACTCATCGTCCGAGTTTGTACTGGACTTTGTAAGGGTGATGCCGGGCATACCCAAGGCCGAGGTAAAGGCGAGGGTGATCCTGACTCCTGAACATGCCAAGCGTCTGTTGCAGGCTCTCAAGGATAATGTTGAGAAGTTTGAGAAGGCTCATGGTCCCGTGAAGAACATCGAACCAGCCGGTGGACCGATTATGCCGATTAGTTTCGGGGGACCGACAGGACAGGCTTAATATTCTATACGGGGTAGCCTTTTCCATTTGTACCTGATCATTGCCTATTAAACAAAAAAACCACCCATGCGCAATGCAGGGTGGTTTTTGTGATTGGTGAAGGTTGCTTTAGTTACGCAGGAACTCTGCGGCACTCAGTGAGGCGATGGTTCCGTCAGCAACTGCTGTGGTGACCTGCCTGTACTTTTTCTGAATACAGTCGCCGGCCGCAAATACACCGGGCAGACTGGTCTTCATATCCCCATCCACCAGGATCTCATTGCGTTCATTTAGCTTGATAATCCCTTTCAGGTCAGCTGTATTGGGCATATAACCTACAAAAA